>JANNUY010001047.1:0-14099 GCA_031414155.1 Acidobacteriota bacterium | reverse complement strand
TCCGTAGCTCGTCCGCTCTCATCGCGTTCGCAGGTCAGAAACTCCGCCACGCCGTCGGACGAAAACGGCTGATCGTATTGCGAAATCTGATAGCCCTTCGGCAAGTCTGGATAAAAATAATGCTTGCGCGAAAAGATGGATTCATTGTTGACGCGCAAGTTCAACGCCAGCGCAGCCCTGCCCGCCTGTTCGACGGCGTGGCGATTCAGCACGGGCAAACAACCGGGCAAACCGAGTACGACGGGATCGGTGTTGGCATTCGGTTCGTCTCCAAAAGCTGACGAAGACGCGCTGAATAATTTCGACGCGGTTTTGAGTTGACCGTGGACTTCGAGGCCGATGACGGCTTCCCAACCTTGTTTCATACAACGACTCCAATAAAATGCCTTCAGGTAAGTGGTAGAAATAAATGAAAAATCGAAAGTTCTGAGTGGCTACGTTGCTGTTTGTGAAGGGTCAGATAGAGAGGCGATTTCAGCCGTGGTTGTTTGGCTCGTTGCCAATCACCTGTTACATCAACGTCGTTTGCCAACTTGCTCACATACGACTGTACCAGCTTGATTGCGCCAGCCGTGTCATTATCAATAACAAATCCAACCATTGAGGCCCACTGATGTGAAAGACTGTATTTGCCAGACACAAAGCGTGCTATTCCTTCTTTCACATATTTTCGAGCTAGCTCTGTATTGTCACCACTGACTCGCTTACATTCCAGCCCAAAATACTCTCCTTCATCAAAGCTGTAGATGATCTTGATGTCTATACGCCCATCAGGTTTAGGAACATCAGGAGAAGAGCGTGTGCCGACTTCATCCTCAATACGAGAGCCTGTCCGCCCGCGTCGCCTCTTTTCAAGTATCATCGCACGAACAAGACAACCTGCCATAAATGGCTCATCGCAGTCTGGGTTTACTTCTGCATGTGCCAACACTCGCGTCCAGCTATCAAGCGTCAATCCAAACACAGTTGCAATGTTGCAATAATGTTGTGAAGGAATATCGCGTTAGGCGTTCCAATGGCTGACGAGTCTTCCGAATCCATCACACGCTCCTCCCTAAATGCTCGGCGATGATTGTGTCAGCATCATTCAAAGCCGCTGAACGGCTCCAATAGCGTCGTTGAGCAGGTTTGACAATGAAAATATCGTTTCCCTTATAGATGCGAAGATTTCTTTTGGTAAAAATCTTGTCTGCAATCTGTTGGGGCAACTGACTGGCTATGTTCTCTAGCACTTCTCTCAATTCTCGCCTCTCAACTTTTGTAATGAGCGGGCGACGGCTCTGCCGACTAACAATACTAAACCTGACAACTTGCAGTGAAGACTTGCCAGTCTCGAAAACATCAGCAATTACTTTATGCTCACCCAACGTTTGAAACAAAGGCTGAATGACTTCCAATAACTCAGCTACGTAACCCTCTAACTCAACGGCAGAGGGTGAGTTTAGTGCGTCTGACGCCTCTCGTTTCATTCGTAAATCTACGGTCAACTCAACTAAGTCCTGAACTAAAACTCTCTCTTGGTGATTTAATCCGTAGAGCGTAAAAACCGCATCATCTAAGCGTCGCTGAAGTTTTGCGATTGAATTTGAATTTGCTTTAACGGCTTCAACGATTGAATTTTCTACCTCAATAATCTTGGACGTCTTTTGAGGCTCATAAGTATCCAGAAGCGGCAAAGGCATTCGCAATAAATCAATAGGTTTAATCTCATCTCGCTCAACGCCCCATGCAGAAGCAGTCAAAAATAAGAAATATGTCGCTAATGAAGAATTGAGAACTCCATTAATATAATGCGCCCACCGAATCTGAGATGAAGGGATGGAGATTCCGTAGAACATCTCTGTATATACCACCTCTTCCGGGCTGAAAGCTGCCGTCATTCTTGGCTTACTTAGTCCTCTTGGCGTAAGAACAAGTGATGGCTGATAAATTTGAGCCTTTCTTTTCTTCTCCATCATCAAATCTTCCAGAGGATCGAGCGTGCTTGCGTCTAAAAAAAATAAAGGCAGTTTACCGGACGGAAGAAAATTTTTATTAGCTAGCTCTGTGGCTTCCTCTGAGCGATTACCCCGAATAAATCCTTGTCCCGCAGCCCATCCGTTCTTTTTCTTCTGTCCAATAATGTCGCCCAAAGTTGATTTCAAAAAAGAATCCCGTAGCCGCTGAATCAAGGCTAGATCCCTCGCGCTCCCCCAAGACGCTACTTTGAGTGCATCTCTATCGTTTACCAACGTATTAACTGAAATTCGTTTTATTTGATCGGGAGTGATTTCAATGATGCCATGTCGAACAAACGCCTCTGTATGCTCCAAATTAACTAAGGTTGCCGCAACTCTCTCGTTTGTGGGCCGTCTGTCGGCAATTAAGACAATGGCAGGCGCGTCCGCAGTAGGGAAAAATTTATCTTGGCGTAAGTCGGAGCAATTAATTAACAACCTCGGATTGAACTTCTTCAACAAGGCTTGTTTTACGGGAAACGCATTTTTATCCTGGCTAAAAAAAGGTTTTGCTGCCAGCACCATGCCAATGAGCGTGTCTTCGTTACTGAAATCTCCTATTCGCCACAAAAATGCCTGATCTGGATGCTCTCGCAGAATCGGATAATTGTGACGCTTACAATAATCGACAGGAGATGAATCTTTCTTATTTTGTGTCCACGGAGGATTACCAACGATTGCCCCAAAATTCTTCGACCGGAATGGCTCTTTGTAATTGAATGGCGTTTTTTCGTCAAAAGCGTTTGCCTCATCTCCTCCAAACAAATTCTGCCCAATTAAAGGAAGAAATTTCAGTTCACTTGGGGGTTGAGGATTTGGGTCTAAATCCAACACGGTTAGGTAAAGACTGAACGCGGCAATTTGTACGGCCTCAGGGTTTATATCTAACCCGTAAATTTGCTGATAAAGCGTTTCACGCACTAATTGACGTAACAAAGTCGCTCCGTCCGCCAGTTTTCGCGCGACCAACCGACGCAACGACTCCACGAGAAAAACCCCTGACCCGCAAGCTGGGTCAAGGACATTGGCGTTAGCTGGCAATCTTTCAAAAACCTGAGATAGCACAAGGTCAACAACATTGATCGGAGTGTAGTGAGTGCTTTTCTTTTTGGCTTCTTCCGTATCACTAGCATGTGCGAACTTCTCATAAATCGAGCTAATCAACTCAATTGGCACAACTGAAAAGTCATAAGGCCAAAACAGGCGTTGGCCTTTTTTCATGGCAGTGCCACTCAGCCACTCACGCACAATCTCTAAATGGTCAGCCTCAACCAGTTCGTCTTCTGAAATTTTCTTCTCATTGACTTCATGGGTAAGTGGAAAGAGGTCACCGTTAAAGGTTTGACGTATCCACTCGAATAACTCATACGCGGTGGACTTACTGGTTAGCACCTCGGCAAAGTTTTTTCGCTGCTGAAATCGGCTGACAAAAAACTGCTGCTTGAGAATTTTTCGATCTTGCAAATACGAAATGAAGATAGCTCGTCCTAACAATGCGTGGGCAACTGAAGGCGGCAACTTTTTTGCAACCAGTTGTTTCTCTGCTTCTTCAAGGTCGTCCAACAATGCCTTATCTACGCGCTGACGCCGATCAATCTGCCTAGCCTGAATTTGTTGCCAGAACCGTCCCGTCTCGAACTGTAATAGGCCCGCAAATTCATTGAGTTGCCTTAGCCCTTGTTCAGTTTGCTCAAAGATTTCAAGCACATGATCTGTTTCGTTTGTTGATTCATCTGCAACAGGCTTTTTGAATGAATTCGACAGTAAAATTCTGGTTGGAGTCACAATCCAGAGTAACGGCGCAAGCCCCTGATTCCAGGCTAATTTGTGTATGGAGTTGAGTTCCTGTGGCGTCGGTTCAGCCTGGTCGAGACGCTTGAAATAAATGCACGGTGAGCCAGACAACTCAAAGATAGCTGAAGCGTCGAGCTTGTTCGGGTCAAGGACTGCTTCATATTTGAACCGTTTGTCAGCGTTTTGGGGTAAATCTAGATCGTTGGCTCTAAAAACCCCAGAAACGGGCTTCCCTTGGCGATAGAACCCTGCTTGTTCCATCACTTTCTCAAACCTAATTTGAGACGCTGGAGAAGACAATAAACTCACCTCTTCAAAATGAAGTTATGACCGCATTATGGCGGCGCTGAATAACGTATTGGTATGCAATTGAATGGCGGCATCTTAGCCCGACCACATGCATGAGACAACACGGGGCAACGATTTTCTTCATTCCCGCTCGCCCACCGCGATTCGCACGTAATTCATCGGCATCTGACGTTGCGGGCAATAGGTCGTCCGTAATTCTTCCGATTCATAATCGCGCACCAGCCGAAAACCGAATGATGCAAGGTAAGCGGCGAGTTCATCTGTCGCCAAGCCGAACAGCCATGGCTCGCCGAGTTGCGCGGCGCGGCGCGCTTTGCCGAGGGCTTCGCGGTTGATTGAAGTTCCATCAACCACGTCTTTCAGCATGTAATCCCAAACCAGTTTCGTACCCGCACGGCTGAGTGCGGCTAGGCGTTGCAGCGTATCGGCGACGGCTTGCGCGGTGAGGTAATAAGAAACGCCGACCCAAACGAAATACGTCGGCAGTTCGGCATTGAACCCGGCAACCAGCAGGCGTTCGACGAAATCGTCTTTTTCAAAATCCACGGCTACGAAGCGCAGGTTGTCGGGCACGCCGAGTTGCTGGCTGAGTTCGCGTTTGGCTTGCTGCGTCGCGGGATGGTCTATTTCAAATACCGTCACGCTCGACAAGGCGGCGCGGCAACGCCACGCGTGTGTGTCGAAGCCTGCGCCGAGAATGACGACTTGCGCGAGTCCAGATTCAGCGGCGACAAGGTCGTCCACGAGTCGCGCGCGGATGGCGAGCAACTCTTGTCCGCCGGGAGCCCAGAAACGCAAGAAACGCAGCAGGCAGCGTGAACGCCACTGTGAATTTGCAATCCAACGATAAAAACCACTGAGCAAAAACCTGGCGGCAAACGGATCATCAATGATGCGTTGGGCAACGGGTTGGTGTTGTTCGAGCGCACGAATCAGCGCCATCGCTTCGGCGGTGCGGCTGTAATCCTGTCGCATAAAAGTAAAACGCGGTAGCCAGCTTGCTGCCGACTACCGCGTGATGATTGATACTGCCTGGTGCGTTACGCCGTGACCGGATTGCCGCCCGTGATCGGGGGCAAAATCGGTTTGAGAACCGATTCTTTATCGGCGGGGCGTTCTTCGGTCGGCAAGGGCGATGCCGGTGTCGAATCGTCATCGTCGAGCGTCAGGCCAGCGACAAGGCGGCGAATCTGAATGGCGTCAAGCGTTTCGCGTTCGAGCAAGGCAAGCGCGAGACGTTCAGCGGCGTCTTTGTTTTCGAGCATGATGCGGCGGGCGCGTTCATATTGCTCCATCACGATGCGTTTTACTTCCTGATCAATCTTGATCGCGGTTTCTTCGCTGTAATCCTGATGTTGCGCGATTTCGCGTCCGAGGAAGATTTGCTCTTCTTTCTTGCCGAAAGTTAGCGGGCCTAAGCCCGACATGCCGAATTCGCAAACCATCCGGCGAGCCATTTCAGTGGCGCGTTCGATGTCGTTCGAGGCGCCCGTCGTAATCTTGCCGAGGAAGAGTTCTTCAGCAAGACGACCACCCATCAAAATCGCAATCGAACCTTCGATGTATTCCGACGTGTGCGTGTAACGGTCGCCTTCGGGCAATTGCTGGGTCAGCCCCAACGCCATGCCGCGCGGAATGATCGTGACTTTATGCACCGGGTCGGCGTTCGGCACTTTCATGCCGATGATCGTGTGACCCGCTTCGTGAAAGGCCGTCGTTTTCTTTTCTTGTTGCGACATGACTGCCGATTTGCGTTCGGCTCCCATCATCACTTTGTCTTTCGCCCACTCGAAATCGAACATCGCTACAACTTTTTTGTTAAAGCGGGCCGCGTTGAGCGCTGCTTCGTTGACGAGGTTCGCCAAGTCAGCGCCGGTGAATCCAGGCGTGCCGCGTGCGATGACCGATACGTCAAAATCTTCGCCCAGCGGAATCTTGCGCGTGTGAACGGCCAGAATACCTTCGCGGCCTTTCACGTCAGGGCGATTAACGATGACGCGACGGTCAAAACGTCCCGGGCGCAACAAGGCGGGGTCGAGTACGTCAGGGCGGTTAGTCGAAGCGATAAGAATTACGCCGTCATTCGATTCGAAGCCGTCCATTTCGACCAGCAACTGATTGAGCGTCTGCTCGCGTTCGTCGTGTCCGCCGCCGAGGCCTGCGCCGCGATGGCGTCCGACAGCGTCAATTTCGTCTACGAAAATGATGCAGGGCGCGTTCTTTTTGCCCTGCTCGAACAGGTCGCGTACGCGCGACGCGCCGACGCCGACAAACATCTCTACGAAATCAGAACCTGAGATTGAGAAAAACGGCACGTTGGCTTCGCCCGCAATGGCGCGCGCCAACAGGGTTTTGCCCGTGCCCGGAGGGCCCATCATCAGCACGCCCTTGGGAATGCGACCACCCAGTTTTTGGAATTTTTGCGGCTCTTTGAGGAATTCGATGATCTCTTGTAACTCTTCTTTGGCTTCGTCCACGCCCGCCACGTCTTTGAACGTAACGCGCTTTTGCTGATTAGAAAGCAGCTTCGCGCGGCTCTTGCCGAACGAGAGTGCCTTGTTTCCGCCCGATTGCATCTGGCGAATCATGAAAATCCAGAAGCCGATGATGAGCAGCACCGGGAAGAAGTAAGTAAAAATCTGCACCCACAGGCCGCTGCCCGCCGGTTGCTTGAATTTCACGTCTATATTTTTTTGCCGCATGGTGTCGGCCACGTCGCGTACGACGAATTCATTGCCGATTTCTGCCTTGAAAGATGTGCCGCTTTGCAACTCGCCCGTGACCGTTGAGCCTTCAATGATGGCTTTTTTGACTTTGCCTTCGCTTACGTCCTGTACGAGCTTCGAGTATGTATACTCAGTCGGTGGATTGGCTGTCGAGCCGCGATAAACCTGCACAAGCAGTATTGCTCCGCCGATGAAAACTACCCAAAAAATTACTTGTCTAATCGTAGAATTCAAAACCATTTACCTCCGTGGAATCATTCCACTTTGCATTCTAGCCCATGACCGGGCGTCTGTCTTAGAAAAAACTGGCTATCTACTCCTAAGCCTGACGGGAAGCTACGAACCGCTCCCTGCACCATCCACATTGCCAACGGGCAAGACGCCCGTCAGCGGCGAAAGGTTACACCGTTCGCGCGCCGTTACCCAAACGCGGCGCTCATCTGGTGAATTTAGAGAATTTATACAAGATGCGGCGACAGGTAATTGAGGCGACCAGACGATTTCGCCCGCCGCCGTTACCAGCAACGGATGCCTGGCACGCTGCGCAAGTGGAATCCGTTGGCGAATCATCAACGTTTTCAGCTTCATCGGCGAAGTGCGTCCCGCTGGCACATAGGCATCGCCCGCCTGACGAACCCGCAACCAAAGCCCTGCTGCCACGACACTTTCAGGTAAGGCGACAAGGCAGGTGCTTTCGCTACGCCAGCGCGCCGTCTCTGACTCGCCGTGGTGCGCATACAAGATGAACTCATACGCACCAAATATGAGTGGCTGGCCTGCTACTAAACTTACCGCGGCTGGCGATGAACTCGTACTCTCTTCGGCTCGCCACAAACGCAGCCGGTCAAACTCGCGCGTCACGCGCCAACCGTCGGGCAATTGAATGGTTCGTCCGCTTTGCCCCGCCATAACGAGCCGTTCTAACGCTTGTGAGTGCGCAGCCGTAAGTTGCAACCGACTGCCAACCCACGTGCGCAGCACGCGCCCGCGCAAAGCCTGAGGAACGTCAGTCAATTCACTTATCAACAACTGCCCATGCGCCATAGCCCGTGCGAACAAAGCCTCGGCTTGCGCGTCAAGACATGCTGCATCGGCCTGCCAAAACGAAGCGCCGCGTTGCAACGCCGCCTCAAATTGCGGATTTAATTCGCGCAACAGCGGCAATAAATGATGCCTGACGCGATTGCGCGTGTAATCGTCCGAAAGATTCGAGCTATCAGTGCGATAAGGGACGCCGTAATGCGTGCAATGTTCCAGCACTTCGGCGCGCGTTACGTCGAGCAACGGGCGAATGAGTTCAACGCCTTCGCACAAGGCGCTTCGTTCGTGTATGCCGCGCAAGCCCGTCGCGCCGGTTCCGCGCAACCAGCGCATTAACAAGGTTTCGGTTTGATCGTCGTGCGTGTGCGCCGTGAGAACAAAAGGTATGTCTTGAGCGCGGGCCACGTTCTCAAAAAATTCATAGCGCATCGCTCGCCCCGTCGCTTCGAGATTGTGCCCTAAGGCTTGCGCCGCCACGTCAACACGCTGACTGAAAACGTATAGAGAAGTGGTCTTTGCCTGCTGATTAACGAAGTCTTCGTCGGCGTCCGACTCGCTTCCGCGCAGGCCGTGATTAAGGTGTGCGACGCAAACAGACTGAGAAAGTCGTCGCATCGCATCAAGCAACGCCATCGAATCGGCTCCGCCCGATACGCCAACCAGCACTTTGTGTTCCGGCGCAAGCGAAAGCCGCTGCAAGGTGGCTCTGAGTTTTCTTTGCAGATTGGTCATTGCTCTTGTCGTTCGGGCAACGGAGTTTTATGTTGCGACTTATGCGTTTCCCGATTCGTATTCTTTTCGTATTCCTACTTGCGACGGCAGCTATTCAAACGACGATGGCGCAAGCCCGTTTTGCGCCTCGCATCGCCAACCGCGCAGCCTTCGATCAACTGGCGCGCACCTATTTCGATGGCCGTTTCGCCACATTGCCGCACTTAATGTTCGTGATTGATCGCGCGGCGCAAGGTAAGGTTTATTACGTCAACTCGCGGCGTTACAGCTTTCACGGCGAATTCGTGAACGCGAATTATCTTTCGCTCGAACGCGGCGCGGCCTTTTTCAAACACAACTATCTCGAAGCTCAACGCCGCTTCATCCTCGGCACGATTGCTTATCAAGCAAAGCTCGACAAGTTCACGTTTGAATACTGGGAAGGCGATCTGGCAACGGCGGCGATTATTCGTGAAACCCACGCGGCAGTGCAAAGCAGCTTTTTCGCGCCGCTCACGTTTAAGCCCAACGCCGCACGACAGGAAGAAGCCGCCGCAACGCTTGACGACGTACCGCGTCTCACGCTCAACGAACTAAATCCCGCGCGTGATTACCTGGCTTTGCACAGAGCCGCCAACGCTGGGGTCTTGCGCATCATTGACCGTTTAACCGACGACTTAATTCTTGACCGCAACGAAATCGTGATCTTCCGCGAAGCTCCGCTCACGCTCACGCCCGTGTCGGGCGTCATCACGACTACGATGGCTACGCCGCTCGCGCATGTGAATCTGCTAGCGAAAGGCTGGGGCATTCCGAACGCGTTCATCAAAGACGCGGCAGAAAAATACGCGGCGCTGGTGGGCAAGTTCGTCTATTTCGAAACGCGCGCTGAGGGATTCACACTGCGGCCCGCTACGTCCAACGAAGCTACCGAACGCGGACGCGAACTGGCGAAACGCTCAGACCTGCTCACGCCCGCCGCCGACCTTGAATGGAAAGAACTGACTGAACTCAAAGTCCAACGCAAAACCGATGTGAAACGCTTCGGCGCCAAAGCCGCCAATCTTGGCGAAGTCACCCACGCCGTCAAACTCAACGCGGTGCGCGACATCACTGTGCCGGATGGATTCAGCATCCCGTTTTTTTACTACGAACAATTTTTGCAAGAGAACGGTTTCGACACGGCAATTCTCGAATTGCTCGGCAACGACCGATTCAACCACGATGCGGCTTATCGCAAAGAACAACTCGCTGCGTTACGCGCGAAGCTGCAAAACGGAAAGGTGAATGAGGCTTTCGCGCGTGCCCTAGTTGCGCGCAAACGTGCGCTGTTGGCCGACGCAGGCGTATTCGTGCGCAGTTCGACGAATGCTGAAGACCTGCCGAATTTCAGCGGCGCAGGGCTTTACACGACCGTGCCCAACGTGCGTGAAGACGCCGCCTTGCTCGAAGCGATCAAGACCGTGTGGGCTTCGCTTTGGAATTTTGCCGCTTATGAAGCGCGCGAAAGCGCGGGCATCAATCATTCCGCCACCTACGCCGCCGTGTTGGTCCAGATCGGCGTCAAGGCCGAAGCCGCAGGCGTACTCATCACGACCAATCCGTTCGATAAAAGCGACCGCGCGTCGGTTTACGTCAATGCCCAGCGCGGCCTCGGCATCCGCGTCGTCGAAGGCCGTCGCGTACCCGAACAATTGCTCTATCAACCTGGCACACGGGCCAAAACACAATCGGTAAAAGTGCTGACGCGCTCCGACGACGACACGATGCTGACGTTTGACGAACGCGGCGGCGTGCGCGAATTCAAAATCGAAACTGCTCGCGCCGTGCTGACCGATGCCGTAGTAAAACGTTTAGCGCGCGCGGCGTTGCAAATCGAGCGCGTCTTTCGCGGCGCGAAACAAGACATCGAATGGGTGACGGTCGGCGCGCAGATTTTTATCGTTCAAGCGCGGCCTTACGTAGAGAAAGAATGAAGACGGAAAGAATGAGAGACCGAGAGATGAAAAGACGAGGTGCATTTTTTTTGCTGTTCACTTTAGCGATATTGCTGCCGAGTTGTCGCAAAGCTGACCCCGAAGCCGAACGCAGCGCAGCCCTCAAACTCACGGCTGACAACCTGCGCCGCTGCCTGCCGCCTGCTGAAGTAAATCAACCCGCCGGTTTAGCCATCGCCGCCATCGCGCGCGAACGCGCAACCGAAACCACGACATTGCGCATGGTCGTTTACGCCACGACCGAGCCGGTCGAATTTCATTTGCCGATTTATCTATTGAGTCGCGGACGCTGGACGATCAATGACACCGGGCGGGCTTATTTGCTGGATGAAAACTGTCGTGAACGAACCTTGAAAGGTACGGCGGCGGTCAATGGCAAAACGCTGCCGCGCGATGGCGTAGTGAAATTGCAGGCAGGCGAATCGTTTGAATTCAGGCTGAACTTCCCTACGCTTCCTGACGCGATGCAAATGGGTACGTTGGTTTATGGCTCACGCGTCCTCCCCTTCTCGCTCCTGGTTGAAACACGATGACTTAACGAAATCGGCTTCCTTGCGTGATAGCGCGTTCGAATGGCGTTGATGATTGCGTCGCGCGTGAAACGAAGCGCCGCAATCGCTGCAAAGATAAGGCCGCCAATCCGTCCAACTGAGCAGCGCCTTTTCCCACCCTTTGCGATGGCGGCGTTTGGTCATCGGCGAATCGCAACGCGGACAAACATGATGAACCGCCACCTCTCGCCGCGCTTCCATCTCTTCGCGCAATTTCATCAGCGGCTCTTCGGTGGGCGCAGCCGGCGCAGCCGAAATCGAAATGCGCCGTCGCAATTCTTCAGGCGTTTCTTTCACGGGCAACGGCATCACGGCAGAAGCCGTTTCTGCTTGGGGCAAGGTCGTGCGGTCGAATTTCACCTCGTACCCATTGCGCCGCGCCGAGATGCTGGACTGCCCGCCAATCGCCTCTAAATCAACGGCTGGAGCTTGATTGAATACGTCAGCCTTCCTGGTGCGATGCCGCGCGCGTTTGGGCGGCAGCGGCGAAAAAGCACGAAACTCACAGTTGCAACTGTCGCACAACAAGGTGCGCACACCGACAGCCCGCAAAGCCAAAGGGGTTTTGCGATAACCGCTGCGCAAGCGCGGACTATTACATGAAGGGCAGGTTGCCATCGTCACTGATTCCTCTATGGATCGTTTTTTGTGGGGTGAGCGCGCAAACTCTAACACTTCCCTTGGGTCACGACCACCATCTTAATTGTCAGCTTTATTGTCAGCTTTGAAGTCAGGGGATTGCACGTCTTTGGCGTTGGCAATGTATCCAGTGCGATGCCGCACGACGATTTTGCCGTTCGCTATGCCGTTGGCACTGGCATCTACTTTGAGCTTAATGCGCCGCAGCTTGCCTTCCGTTTGGCCGTCCGTTTGAAAACTCGTCGGCACATAACCAATCGAATATTGCTGGCGCAACGCGACAGCGATGCGATTAAAGGCCTCATTCATGCCCTCGGCATCGCCCGGGAAAAAGGCAGTGCCGCCTGACAGGTCGGCGAGTTCTTCTAAAATGAATTTGCCGTAGCCGTGCAACGGCGCGAAATCCTGAATGCCAATCGCGTAAATCGTCGCGTCATTTTCCTGCGCCATCCGCCGCAGGTTTCTGAAATTCGTGCGCGAACGATTGTCTTCGCCGTCACTGATAATGATCAGCACCTTGCGTGGCTGATGGCCTTGAGCGACATGCTTCAATCCGAGTTCCACCGCGTCATACAAAGCCGTCTGCCCGCGCGCCGTCATCATGCCGAACGCATTGTTCAAGGCTTCGGGGGCGAGCAATCCGTCACCCACCAGCCAAGCGCGGTCATTGAAGCCCACCAACGCCAACTCGTCTTCTTCGTGGCAGGTCGCGGCAAAACTTTTCAGTGCGTCCTTGGCGCGTTGCAATTTCTCGCGCCCCATCGAACCAGAGAGATCGAAAACTACGCTGACCGAAAGCGGCTGGTCGCGGTAGCTGAAATAACTTATCTCCTGCGCGACGTTGTCTTCATAAACTTGAAAGGCTTGCTTTTCCAACCCTGTCACGGGCTGGCCTTGCTTGTCGGTAATGCTGACGGTTAAAGATACGACATGAGTGTCGAGCTTGATCGTATCGTCATTCGATTTAGTCACAGCAGGGGCAAAAGAATTCTTAACAGAAGGCTGGGCGAAAAGAGGAAAGCAAAACAACATAAGCCCGCTGATTGCCAACGCAATTCGGGCTGCAACATGGACTCGCATTAGACGCTCCTACAGGCGAAAGCCTTTAGGCCCGTAGGCCAATAGATGCTGTCTCAGGCTCATCGTTGCGAGCAAGCGGCTGCCCCGCTCCTGCACCTTCATCTTGCGTCTTTCACCCGGTTAGCCACCAACGCGCACACAGACCCAGCCTGTGAAAACAGCGTGGTGCTTAAAATCCAGGCGCACTTCGTGGTGTGGCCTATTGTCTCAATTCGTATTTTCAGTTTTGGGAGGTGTTCTGCGGCGCGGATTGTATTGATCTGTCGCTCGATTGCAACGAGAAAATGGCAAGGCGCAAATTCGGCGATGGTTCAGCCTTTCTTTTTCCTGCCAGTCAACCCCAGTCATCTATAGTCTGATTTTCGCAGTGAGAAGGCTGTGTTAGATTTCGCGCCACTTCTTCTGACTGAGAGCCGCAATGAACGAACCGTCTACCCATGAAGTTACCCAATTATTAATAGCCTGGAACGGCGGCGATCCAGCCGCGCTCGAATCGCTGGTTCCGCTCGTACACGCCGAATTGCATCGGCTGGCGCGCGGTTACATGGGGCGCGAACGCGATGGACATTTGCTGCAACCGACGGCACTGGTCAACGAAGCCTATATGCGGTTGATTGACTGGAAGAATGTCGAATGGAAAAACCGCGCGCACTTTTTCGGTGTTTCGGCGCAATTGATGCGGCGCATTCTGGTGGACTTCGCCCGGCAACGTCCGCGTATCGCCGGTGAAAGCGCGCATCTGGTTTCCATCGAAGCCGCTGCTGATCTGGCTGATGGGCGCACGGCTGATCTGGTGGCGCTGGATGATGCGCTGAAAAGTCTGGCGCAAATTGACGAACGCAAAAGCCGCATTGTCGAACTGAGATTCTTCGGCGGGCTGGGCAACGAAGAAGTCGCCGAAATTCTGGGCATCGCCGAAATCACCGTCATACGCGAATGGAACAAAGCCAAAGCCTGGCTGTTCCGCGAACTGAGCAAAACCGATTCTGCCAACACAAACGAGACCAGATAATGGTTCAGACATTCAACTACCAACCGATGTTTTTTCACCGCAGAGGCGCAGAGAGCCGCAGAGGTTTCGCAGAACCTTCTGGTTTCTCTGCGCTGCCTCAGCGTTCTCTGCGTCTCTGCGGTGAATTGGTGGTCTTAACTCCAATCATCAAATGACTCCTGACCGCTGGGCGCGAATAGATCAACTGCTGGACGAAGCGATGGAACTTCCTGTCGCTGAGCGTCCGGCTTTTTTGAACAAAG
>JANNUY010001046.1:0-1689 GCA_031414155.1 Acidobacteriota bacterium | reverse complement strand
ACGCGCGGCACGAGCGGATGGTGGTGCTGGGCGATCCGGGTTCGGGCAAGTCTACGTTGTTGCGTTATCTGGCGGTCGAGTGGGCGCAACAGCGCGGCGACGCCTTGCTGGCTGATGCGCCGCTCGTGTTGTTTATCGAATTTCGTGAATACGCGCTGAATGATTGGGCGGGCAACGAAGGCAAGAGTCTGCTGCGGTTCTGGCATCAGGCGAGCATCTTTCATCAATTCAATCAGGTCGAGTTGGATAAATACCTCAGAGCCAACAGTGGCGTAGTTCTCTTGCTCGATGGGTTGGATGAAATCTTTGACGAGACTGAACGTAAACAGGCGCTTGAAGATTTGCGACGCTTTCTCAGCGATTATCCCAACGTCCGCGTGCTGCTCACGTCGCGCGTGATCGGTTTT
The DNA here is from genome assembly GCA_031414155.1 of Acidobacteriota bacterium. Classification (GTDB taxonomy): domain Bacteria; phylum Acidobacteriota; class Blastocatellia; order RBC074; family RBC074; genus JACPYM01. The sequence continues at coordinate 1,282 of JANNUY010001046.1, read as the reverse complement.
GAAAACTCGCAACACCTGCTCAACCAACTGATCTTCCGCCCTTTCATGTTGCAGGATTTAGAAGACGACCAGATCAAAGACTTTCTCGCGCGCTGGCATCAGACGACTTTCGGCCCTGACAAAGAGCGCGAACGCCGACGCAAGCTGGCTGAAATCAGCGAAGCCATCGCCAAAAAGCGCGCCATCCGCGAACTCGCGGGCAATCCGTTATTGCTGACGCTGATGGCGATTCTCAACCGCCAACAGGAACTGCCTCGTTACCGCGCGCGGCTGTATGAACTTGCAGCCGAACAGTTGCTCGTTACGTGGAAGACCGATTTGCTCGAACAGAGCTTCCCCGAATTACGGCAACATGACATCGGCTTTATCGAAAAGGCTGAACTCTTGCGGGCGGTTGCTTTGCATATGCAAACCAAGTCAAAGAGTGAGCGTGGCAACATCATCGGCGAGGCCGAACTCGTGGGTCTGGTGCGCAACTATTTGGCAGATAAGCTAAAACTCAATGATGCACGAGGCTTGGCGAAACGATTGGTCGAAGAGTTGCGCGGACGCAATTACATACTTTGCGATGTGGGGGATAAGAATTACGCCTTTGTTCATCGCACTTTTCTCGAATTCTTTTGCGCGAAAGAGTATGTGCAACTGTTTGCCTCACAGAAAGTTGATCTTGATTACTTGCGCGATCAGGTGTTTGCCCGCTACTGGCCTGACGAAGCGTGGCACGAAACCCTCTGCCTGATCGCTGGCCTGATCGGACAGGACGAGCCGCAACACGTCGGCAGTTTGGTCGAATACCTGTTGGCGCAAACTGATCGGGACGATAAGTTCCATCAGATTTTTTTAGCAGCAGGTTGTTGTCAAGAATTGCGTCAGCCGAATGCGCTGGGCAAAACCTATTCGCAGATGCTTAAGGCGCTTGAGGTGCCTCTTCGTTTTGAGTTTCGTGAACAGATTCAGACGCATGAGCAATTGGAGCAAGTGAAGCAAGTTCGCATCAATGCCTTTACCCAATTGGCTTATTTCCATAACAAGTCAGACTGGCTTAAACCACACGTCGAGCGAGATTACGATTGGCTCATTCGTCGCGCGGCGTTGCAGGAACTGGCGCGCGGCTGGAAAGACGAACCCGCGACGTTGGCGCTGCTGAAAGGGCGAGCCACGGAAGATGACAATGGAGGAGTGCGTCGCGCGGCGTTGCAGGAACTGGCGCGCGGCTGGAAAGACGAACCCGCGACGTTGGCGCTGCTGAAAGGGCGAGCCACGGAAGATAGCGACAATGATG
>JANNUY010001045.1:0-5954 GCA_031414155.1 Acidobacteriota bacterium | reverse complement strand
TTTTACTACATTCTCAACGGCGTAGATCAAAAGCTCTGGTACAAATACTATTCGCGCAAGAATCCCGGCGGCTTGCCGACGACGGTGTCGAAGGCGACGACGACGATGATGCGCGCGATTCAGCACAAATTTTATGTGCCGAACAACGCCGCGATCATCATTGCGGGCGATGTCAGCGCTACCGAAATTTTTTACCAAGCCGACGCCATCTTCGGCGCTTGGGAACGCGGTGCCGACCCGTTTGCCGCCGACCCGATTCCGCGCCATCCGGGCTTGCCCAAAGACGAAGCCGTCATCGTCAATCAACCGGTCAACGCCGTCACGATCAATATGGGTTATCACGGGCCTTCGACCGATTTAGATCCGCAGGCGACTTATGCGGCGGATGTTTTCTCATACATCCTGCGTCAACCGGATTCCAAATTTTCCCGCGCATTGATTGATTCGGGACTCACGACGGGTGCGGCAGTAAGTTACCTCACGCAACGCAACGTAGGCCCGATCACCATCACCGCCCAAACCAACGCCGACAAGGTTAAGGCCGCGATTGCCGCGATCAATCAGCAGATTCAGCAACTCGACGCGCCAGATTTTTACACCGACGAAGAACTGAGCAGTGCCAAAGTCCTGCTTGACGTTGAGGAAATTTACAGGCGCGAAAAACCATCGGATTACGCGCATGCTGTGAGTTTTTGGTGGGCGAGTTCGGGGTTAGATTATTACGCGAGCTACGTCGAAAAGTTGAAGACAGTCACGCGCGCCGATATTCAAACTTACGTGCGCAAGTACATCAAAAATCGCCCGCGCATTTTCGGTGTGATGATTTCGCAAGGCGATCAACAGAAAGCGGTTTTGACGGCGAAAGATTTGCTCACGCGCCCTGATGCTGTGCAACTGGCGAAAATGCCTGAGACGCCGATTACGACCACGACGCTAACCATACCGAACGCTGCGCCGGGTAAGGTCAACAATCCTGCGCCAGTCAAACGCAAAGGCGAATAAGCCGCATCACGAAACTAATTCCTTCAAACTCAAAGACAAAGTAACTTATGCCTTTATTCACAATTTTACGCGCACTGTCGCTCACGCTTCTTTTCGCTGCTCTCGCTTTCGCCCAAGCCGCTGCGCCCAAACTCGCTCCGGTCAACGACACCGAAGAGTTCACCACCGCCAACGGACTCAAGACGATTCATCGCCGCGTGCAAGGCAACGAAGTCATCGCCGTGCGGCTTTATTTCAAAGGCGGCGCGCGCAACATCAACGACAAGAACGCGGGCATCGAAGCGCTCGCGCTCGAAGTCGCGCAACAAGGCACCAAGAACTTTCCCAAGAGCCAACTCAACCGCGAACTCGCGCGCATGGGAACAGTGCTAGAATCGGCGGGCGGTTACGATTATTCCATCGTCGCGATGCGTTGCGTGCGGCAATACTTTGATCGTTCGTGGGCGCTGTTGACCGATGTAGTGTTGAACCCGACCTTCGATGAAAAAGAAGTTGGGCTGGCGAAAGAGCAACTGTTGAGCGCGTTGCGGCAAGAGAACGACGACCCTGATTCGACGGTGGCCTCGGCGAGCGACAAGCTGCTTTATCGCAACCATCCTTATTTCAATCGGCCTACGGGCACGGCGGCTTCGATCACGCCGCTCGCGGGCGCTGACTTGCGCGCGTGGCACGCGAAGATGATCGAAACGTCAAAGATGCTGGTCGTATTCGTAGGCGATGCGCCTTTCACTGACATCAAAACCAAAGTCGAAACCAGTTTCGGCAAGCTGGCGCAAGGCGCATTCAAACCCGCGCCGTTGCCTGCGTTTGCCACGGCGAATCAACCGGCATTCGATTTGATGCAACGCTCGGTGCAAACCAATTACATTCGCGCGACGTTCACTGCACCGGCACTCGATCATCCTGATTATCCGGCGATGAACGTGCTCACGAACATCTTGCAACAACTGTTTTTTCAGGAAGTGCGCGTCAAACGCAATCTGTCATACGGCGCTGATGTGAACCTGCTGACGTTAAATGCCAACGCGGCGAATATGACCGTGACTACGCAAAAGCCGAATGAAACGATTCGCGTGATGTTCGAGCAAATTGACTTCCTGCAAAAACAGATCATCCGCGAAGAACCGCTGGGCAACATCGTCAGCGGATTTCTCACGCAGTATTATACCAAGCTCGAAACCAACGACGCGCAAGCTGCGCGGCTGGGCGAATACGAAATACTCGGCGGCGGCTGGCGGCGCTCTTTCACCTGGCTCGAAGACGTGCGCAAGGTCAAGCCCGAAGACATTCAGCGCGTAGCGAAAGCCTATCTCAAGAACTTTCACTTCGCGGCACTGGGCAATCCGAGCTATTTCGATAAGGCGTTGTTTCAGAGCCGTTAGACTTTTCAACCCGTAGGGCAGGATTTAATCCTGCCCTACTTTTTGCACGCGAACCGTTATGTTACGCATCCTGCTCGCCAGTTTATTTTTTACGCTCACCCTTTCAGCATTCGCGCAAGATAAACCCAAAGAAAAAGCCGAAGACGAAACGATCAAACTCGCTACGCAACTGATCGAAGTGCGCGCCGTCGTCACCGACAAGCAAGGCAAAGTCATCGAAGGCCTCAGCAAAGACGATTTCGAATTGCTCGAAAACAACAAGCCGCAAGAGGTCAGCTTCTTCAATTTTACGCGCATTGCCGGACGCGGTGCGACGCCGCCAGTTGATCCTAAGACCGCTCCGAAAACGGCGGAAGAGATTACCGGCAAGTCTGCCGCGCCCCCCGCGCGCAGTGTGTTGCTATTCGCCGATACGTTGCATATGGCGGCGGGCAACTTGATGTCGCTCAAGCAATCGTTGCGCGATTTTTTGGATAAGCGACTCACCGAACAAGACCTGGCCGCGTTGGTGACGAGTTATGGCAGCTTAGGCGTAGGCGAACAGTTCACGCGCGACCGGCGCTTGCTGCGTTACGCCTTAAGCCGCTTGAGCGTAGGCCCCAGCGAACGCATTTCGGCTTATACGCCTTATCTCGCTGGGCAGGTCGAACGCCAAGACCCGACGGCGTTGCGCGAAGCGATGCGCATCGTTCAGCAGGAAGAGCGGATTGACGAACCGCGCATATTGGAAAGCATCACCCGCAATCGCGCTCGTGAGATTGTGAACTTCAACGCTTATCGCAGCCGCCAAACCCTGCTCACCTTGCGCAGCGTGATTGACCATCTGGCGAAAATGCCCGGTCAGCGCTTGCTCGTTCTTTTCTCAGATGGCTTCAGCATGCTCGACAGCAGCGGTTCGCCCGATATGAACGAATTGCAAAACGTCATCAGCCGCGCGGTGCGTTCGGGCGTGATTATTTATTCGATTGACGCGGCGGGCTTGCGCGTGCCGCCGATGATGAGCGCGGAATATGGCGTAACGCTCAATTCGAGTTATGCCTCAGCCGGTGAAAGCGAATCACAAGACGGCTTGAATGCGCTTGCCGTAGACACGGGCGGCAAATTCTTTCGCAATACCAATGATCTGATGGGCGTGGCTGCGCAAGCCCTGAGCGACAACGAAGCGCTTTATACGCTGGCCTATTACCCTAACGACGAAAGCAAGCCGAACAACTTTCGCAAGCTGACGGTGCGCGTCAAAGGGCATCCTGATTACAAGATTCGCACCCAAAAAGGCTATACGCCCGCCGCGTTTGCTAAAGCCAAAAACGCCGTCGAAGCGAAAACGCCCGAACTCAAACTCGCTAGCCAAATGGTAGAGCCGCTGGCCGCGACTGAGTTGGGTGTCTATGCCACGGTCTCGGATTTTGAAATTTCAAAAGACCCGAACCAGGCGACACTGCAACTGACGATTGACGCGAAAACGTTGACCTATAAACCCGTCAATGACCGCCAGCAATTCGAAGTCAAAATCGTCGTGATGGTTTTTGACGCGAACGGCAAGCGCGTGACGGGTACGGCTGAAACCTTGCAAGGCAACCTGCTGCCCGCGCGCAAAGTGGCAGCCGAACGCACCGGGTTCAATATGGTGAAACGGCTGGAACTCAAGCCCGGCTTTTATCAAGTGCGCGTAGGCTTGCTGGAACCCGCGACTCAGCGCATAGGTACGGCACACGCCATCGTTCAAGTGCCCGATCTCAAACGCAAACAACTCACGTTAAGCAGCGTGATGGTGACTGACCGAGTAGAAGACCTGACCGGCCCGTCGCCCAACGCAGCGCCGAACCAACCACCCAACGAAGCAAAAGTCGAAGTAAAAGCCGAAGCGCGTTTCATGCAGGGCATTCCGTTTTTTCAGCCGAGTCAGAATCTGATTTATTACTTTCAGCTTTATGCCAACGCGCCGACGGTGGCGAAACCCGAAGACCTGACGCTGCAAGCTGAAATCTGGCAGGAAGACAAACAGATCGTAACCGTGCAGCCCGTGCCGCTGACCGAACGATTGATCGGACGCGATGAAAAGGCGCTTACCATTGGCGGGCAAATCGTATTGAGTCCCTTCCCGGTTGGCTTGTATGAATTGCGATTGACCGTGCGCGGGACGGGAAAGAAAACCGTCGCCACGCGCACCTTGCTGTTTGGCGTAGAGAAATAATTCGCCTGGGTACGCACGCGCCCCCGCGTGCGGTCTCGGCAAGAAAAGCCGTTGTGCTGTAAAGGTCGCACAGCCCTTCAAATCGTTTTGTCAGGTCGGTGCGGTCTCGGCAAGAAAGGCCGTTGTGCTGTAAAGGGCTTCCTTTCAGCATCGTTCTAAACTAACCCACGCTAGCACGCGAGGGCGCGTGCGTACCCAACAAAAAACGCGAGCCGCACAGTTGAATCACAGTGCGGCTCGCGTTTTTTTATCAGGCAATCGCGGGAAGTTATTTCACCGGCTCTTTATTCAAGCGCGCGTTGGCCACGCGATCTTGCAACGCCTTGAATTCGCTGGGCGTCATGCCTTCGCCGAGCAAATCAACCTTGTAGGTATCGCCGATAAACGGTTCGATCTCAAGATAATACGGCCCGGTTTGTTTTAGGGCTTTGATGTCTTTGAGTTCCCAGATGCGCGAACGCCGGGTGTCGCCATTGGCCTCAAAGGCGACTTGTTTTTCCTGAATGACCAAGCGGCCTTCGGTGGAACCGACAGGAAAGCGTTTTTGTTTGGCAGGATAGGATTTCTCTTTGAACTCAGGCTTGGTCACGCCTGCTGCCGTTGCCGCCGCGGCTTCCGCCGATTTCGTAATGGGTGCAGCCGCTGCCGTTTCTGCCGGAGTCGGTGTCGTAGCCGCCGTGCCAGTCATCGGCGTTTTTGACGGTTCGCGATACCAGGCTGCGAAAGCCGCGCTGTTGCCTTCGACCAGGCGAAAGGCGAAACGGTTGCGTTCACCGCTGCGGTCTTTGACGGGTTTGGTCGTGCTGACGGTGATGACACCATCGGCTTCCGTCCAACCGGCGATGTTGCTTTTCTCGATTGAGAATGAGCCGTCGGCCATCTCTTGATCTACGAAAATCAATAAGTCGCCAGCGGAAATGAGTTCGCCTTTGGCGATGCCGAAATTGATCGAAAGTTCCGACTTTTGCACCTTCACCGGCGCTTGCGCAAAGGCCGCCACACTGCCACCAACAGCACATAGGGCAACTGACAGGGTGATCTGTTTGAAATTCATCGTTTACTCTCCTGGTTAATTAAATAATTAGACTTGTTGCAATGAATAGAATCAACAACTTAGCTGTTTTTAGCTAGGTACTTTAGCTGGCTAAAAAATCGCGTTTTTGAGCAAAACCCTTGCTGTTGCCATTTTTTAGCTTCGCCCAATTCGGCCAAAAACAGCGAATTGACAGGCTTTTTCCATCACAACAAGTCTATTAATGTTACGCGATCAGGAAATGCCATTTGAGTTTGACGCTCTCTTTGCGCCGGAGGCGCTGTGGATGGTAGTCGGTGGTGAAACCACCGGAGAGGCCGTCATTATTGACGTTGCGCTCCGG
>JANNUY010001044.1:0-1870 GCA_031414155.1 Acidobacteriota bacterium | reverse complement strand
CCGACGAAGGCCGACGCGCTGCGGCACTGCCAGTCGAAGGGATGGCAGTATTTCGAGACGAGCGCGAAAGAAGGATGGAAATGTAATGAACTAAGCCGAGCGATTACAGAAGACATTCCGTGGGGTGACACCCGATGGGTCGAAAAACGCGCGACGCTGCGCATCTTCAAACTCATCAAGGATCACATCCTGAAGTTGCGCGATGAGGGCGAGGTCTTGCTGACCTTCAAGGAATTGCGCGAAAAGCTCTGGCAACGGCTGGCCGACGAGCCGCGCTTTGACGATGCGACGCTGCAAACGGTGATCGGATTGTTGGATGGCCCCGGCGCGGTGAAGGAGTTGGATTACGGCACTTACATCCTGCTGCAACCGGAGTGGGTCAATGCCTACGCACAGGCGGTGATTCGCACGCTGCGGCAGGAACCAACTGAACTGGGCTGCTTGCCGTTGCGCAGTATCGCAGAAGGCAAGCTGTTGTTTCAGACGGTCGAACGCGATGGTAACATCGCGGAAATGAAACGCCTGCCCGCCGCTGACGAACGCGTCGTGTTGCGCGAAATGGAACGGCAACTGGAAGAACGCGGCTTGTGTTTGCGCCAGGGCGACAAACTCGTCTTCCCCAGCCATTGCGGACGCGAACGCCCGGCAGTGGTCGAGCATCCGGCGGTGTTTGTGAGCTACGCGGTACAAGGTTATCTGGATGACATCTACGCCACTCTGGTGGTCAAGTTGGCTGATAGTCAGGCTTTCAAATTCAAGGAACCGTGGCGTGATGCGGCGGACTTTATGACGCTGGATGGCGACCATCACATGGGCATCAAACTTACGCGCGAAGCGGCGAGCAACGGCAACATCAGCATCTATTTCGCACCGGGCGTAACCAAACAGGAACAGGTTATCTTCGCCAACTACATCCACACACACCTTCAAGACAAGTGCGAGCAAGTACAACGCCTGCGCTATTACGTCTGCCCGCATTGTCACGCGCCCAAAGGCAATCCGCAGGTACTGATGCAAAAGTTGCTGGCGAAGAAAACCAAGGCCACGGTGGTGTGCGACAGTTGTGACGAATCCTTTGGCCTCTGGGATGAACTGGAAAGGCTGTTCGCCAGCGAAGCCGTGCGCCAGCAGGTCGAAGGCATGCAAGCCGAAGACGCCATCCGGCTCGATTCGCGCCGCAAAGGCAAACTGCTGGCGCTCGAAGTCGGTGCGCGCATCACCAGCGCCGATCAGAAATGCTTCGAGATTCCGGCGACGGAAGACGAAGGCATTGACATGGAATTGGAGTTCACCGACGACGACGGCAAAGGCACTGGGAAGCGGCATTACTTGCAATTGAAATCCGGCAATTCGCACCTGAAAAAGCTGAGAAACGGGAAAGAGATTTTTGCGATCAAGAAGGCGCGCTGGGTGGAGTACTGGTTGAAGCAACCACATCCCGTCATGCTGGTAATCGGCACTTTCGCTGAAGACGATGAACGTTCCCTCGGCAAAGAGAAACTGGAATTCGCCGAAGTCCGATGGATGGAGATCAGCAGTGTCCTGCGACGCGAAAGCGAGAACGGCACGAAGCCTGTGAAGCAGATCGAATTCATCGGCGAACGGTTGGACATGACCAGCGTGCGTCGTTGGCGGGATAAAGCGTTGAAAGAGGGCTTGCCGTAGAAGTTGGGTTTAGGGTGACCGCGCTTAATCATCGCAGTTTATTAGGAGTAACTGGTTAGCCTCTTCGCCGCGTCGCGGCGGCTGATTTTAGCCGTGGATTTCAATCTTGTCTTTAGTCAAAACATGTCACTTTACGGGTGGTCACGATTGGTATGGTTCCAAGTGCTTTATTTACTTTACGACGCTTTGCCGCTCAGGCGTTTTC
>JANNUY010001043.1:0-7644 GCA_031414155.1 Acidobacteriota bacterium | reverse complement strand
GCCGGGGTGACGATTGGGACTATAAAACCGGCTACCGAACGTGTCAATTTTAAGCTTCGGCTAAGCCATTGGTCGCCTTGCTCAGATTTTGCCCATCAAGTATCTTGTCGCGCGTTCGCTCGCCCTCCAGATACGCCATTTGCCTTATATACGCTGGCAAGCGAAACGCAGTGAGCAAGTCGTCGCGCAGTTTGCGTGAGGTTCCGTAAACCCGAATTCAACGTTTTGGTTTGGGCCGCGCTTCGGCGTAGGACTTTTATTGCCGTTTGCGCGTGATGATTTAAGTATTGGCTGGCTGCATGGTAATTGAAGACCTAATCAAAGAATACGGATTGTGGGCAGTCTTTTTCGGCGTGATGATCGAAGGAGATTTGACCTTGCTCTTTGCGGGCGTGCTGGCGCATCACGGCTTGTTCGGGTTTGGTGAAGCCTTTTTGACCAGTACGTTGGGCGGCCTTGTTGGCGATTCGATTAGCTATCTGATCGGATACAAAGGCAAGGAACGCATCAAGCAAAGCGACTTTTATCAACGCGCCCAGCCCCAACTCGAAAGGCTGTCGGCGCGTTTTGGCATCTATTCGGTCTTTCTGGTCAAATATATTTACGGCTTGCGGACGGCAAGCGCGATCTTTTTTGGCTTTGCACAAATGCGTTATGCGCGTTTCGGCCCGCTGACGCTGGCGAGTTGCGCGGCATGGGCGTTGATCTTGCTGTTTACGGGTTATACGTTCAGTGGCGCGATTGAAATCACCGTCGGACGCATTCACCGCATCGGCATCACCTTGCTCGTAGCTTTTGGCATCGCCCTTGCGCTTGCACTGGGATTGTATTTGCTCGAACGCTACGTCATCGGTCGCCGCGTTCCCGAAATGGAACCGCCGCCGTTGCTCGATGAGGATGAAGAATAGTGCTGAGTGCTGAGTGCTGAGTGCTGAGTGCTGAGTTTAAGAAGATAGCGATAACTGACAACTGACAAACTAACCAATGATTATCGAAGCACAGGCGCCTACGCGCATTGATCTGGCGGGCGGCACAGTAGACATCTGGCCGCTCTATCTATTTCACGAAAATGCGCAAACGATTAACTTTGCGATTGACCAATATGCGCGCTGTCGCGTCGAGCCGCGCGCTGACGGCAAGTTCGTTTTTGAATCGAAAGACCTCAATCGCAAGGTCGAAATCGCTGCGCACGCTTCCTTAAAAGAAGACACTGTGTTGCCGCTGATCTCGAAGCTGGTTTATTTCTTTAAGCCTGAGACGGGCTTGACGATTACGACGGATTGCATGGCGCCGGGTGGCGCGGGGTTGGCGGGATCGTCTACGTTAAACATTGCGTTGTGCGGCGCGTTGAATCGGCTGACGGGCGAACGCTTCGAGTTGAAACAATTGCCGTTCATTGCCGCCAATGTCGAATCGCAAGTGCTGGGCGTACCCGCTGGGTTTCAAGATTACTTTCCCGCGACTTATGGCGCAGTCTCGCGCGTCAAGTTGCTGGTCGAAGGCGTCATCCGCGAAGAGATCGTCACCGACATTGACCAACTCGAAAGCCGCGTGGCGCTTTGCTATACGCACGCGCCGCGCAATTCGGGCGTGACGAATTGGAGCATGTTCAAATCGCACATTGACGGCGATGCGGTGATCTTTCAGAAATTCGACAAAATACGCGACACGGCGTTGAAGATGGCTGATGCTTTGGCCGCGAATGCTTTCGATGATATCGGCGCGATCTTTGCCGAAGAGTGGGCGCAACGCCGCGAACTCGTCCCTGGCATTACGACTGAAACGATTGACCAGCTTGTCGAAATTTCGCTGCGTCACGGCGGACAAGCCGCCAAAGTTTGCGGCGCGGGCGGCGGTGGATGCGTCGCGTTTTATTGCGAAGCCGGTCGCAAAACCGAAGTCGAAAACGCCCTGCGCGAAGCAGGTGGTCATGTGATTCCTTACCGCATTTCGCGCAGCGGACTGGAAGTAAAAGTAAGTTAGCGATAAGAAGTTCAGAGAGAAGGAAATTACCTAATACAATGATTACGTCAGACACGAAAAACAGCACGCCCGAAGCTGCGGCTGAAACCGTCAGCCGGACACATTTCATTCGTGACGCCATTCTGCAAGACCTTGCGGAAGGCAAGCATGGCGGAAAAGTACAGACTCGCTTTCCGCCTGAACCGAATGGCTATTTGCACATCGGCCACGCCAAAGCGATTTATTTAGATTTCGGTTTGGCGAAAGAGTTCGGTGGCAAAACCAATTTGCGGATGGATGACACCAATCCGTCAAAGGAAGAAACCGAATACGTCGAAGCCATCATGGAAGACGTGCGCTGGCTGGGTTATCAGTGGGACGAGATGTATTTCGCCTCTGATTACTTTCAGCAGCTTTATGATTGGGCCGTGCAACTTATCAAGGCAGGTAAGGCTTTCGTATGCGATTTGAACGCCGACGAGATACGCGAACATCGAGGCACGCTCACCGAACCGGGCAAAGAAAGCCCTTTTCGCAATCGTTCGATAGAAGAAAACCTTGATCTGTTTGAACGGATGAAAACCGGCGAGTTTCCTGATGGCTCGCGTACGTTGCGCGCCAAGATTGATATGACTGCGCCGAATTTGAACTTCCGCGATCCGGTGATGTACCGCATCTTGCACACGCATCATCACCGCACGGGCGACAAGTGGTGCATCTATCCGATGTATGACTACGCGCACGGTCAGTCCGATTCGATTGAAGGCGTAACGCATTCGATTTGTACGCTTGAATTTGAAGATCATCGCCCGTTGTATAACTGGTACATCGAACAACTCGGCATCTTCCCGTCGCGGCAGTTTGAATTCGACCGGCTGAATCTGACTTACACGGTGATGAGCAAGCGCAAGCTGTTGCGCCTCGTGCAGGAAGGTTTGGTCAGCGGATGGGACGATCCGCGTATGCCTACGGTCTCAGGCATGCGGCGACGCGGTTATACGCCCGAAGCGATGCGCAATTTTTGCGCTAGCCTCAGCGTTTCAAAAACCAACGGCATCACGCAATTGCAACAGCTTGAATACTACGTCCGCGAAGACCTCAACAAACATGTGCTGCGCGTGATGGCGGTATTGAATCCGCTCAAAGTCGTTTTGACTAATTATCCCGACGATCAGGTCGAAGAGCTGGAAGCCGTCAATAACCCTGAAGACGCATCGGCGGGTACGCGCAAGGTTCCATTCTCAAAGGTGCTTTACATCGAACAGGAAGACTTCCGCGAAATTCCGCCGCCCAAATACTTCCGCCTTGTGCCGGGCGGCGAAGTTCGCTTGCGTTACGGTTACATCATCAAGTGCGAAAACGTGGTCAAAGACGCTGATGGCAACATCGTCGAGTTGCATTGCACTTATGACCCTGAAACCCGCAGCGGCAGCGCGGCCAGCACGCGCAAGGTCAAGGCTACGATTCACTGGGTTTCGGCTGCGCACGCGGTGAATGCAGAGGTGCGGATGTACGACACGCTTTGTTCAAAAGAGAATCCCGAAGATGTCGAGGAAGGGCAGGACTTCACTTCAAACCTGAATCCGAACTCGCTGGAAGTGCTGAATGATTGCAAAGTCGAACCCGTGTTGCGTGATGCCGTGCCGACGACGCGCTATCAGTTCGAGCGGATGGGTTATTTTTGCGTAGACCGCGATTCTATTGCGGGCAAGCCTGTGTTCAATCGCACGATTGGCCTGAAAGACGCATGGGCGAAGATCGAACAGCGCGCGAAATCGTAATTAGCAAATTGACGGGTTGACAGTCTTTAGAGTGATGAAGACAATGCCCATCCATTGGAGGCATGGCCGAGTGGCTTAAGGCGGCGGTTTGCTAAACCGTTGTAGGGGGTAAACCCTTACCGAAGGTTCGAATCCTTCTGCCTCCGTTTTTCTTTCTTCAGCAAGTCTTTTCAAACAGCCGCGAAATCTTCTTACAACTTTGATTCTGGCCCGTGCTGCTGACATGTCGTTCAGCGCGGGATTTCTGCCCTTCATCCGAAAGATTCGCCTTTCGTCAGAAATAGGCAGCAGCTTGCGCCGCGTTTCGTTAGCCTCACCGTGCCAATGAAGGCAAGAGAAGGAGGGACGATTCATGACGAACAAAAAATGGTTACTGGCAATGGTATTGAGTCTGTGCGCGCTGAATGTGGCGCAGGCGCAAACGACGCGAACTGCGACAGCGTTTTCTTATCTGAAACGCGGCCACGAATGGACGGCGCGCGGCGAACACGAACGCGCGCGCGCCGATTACGATTTGGCGGTGGCTACTGATCCGAAAGTGGCAGCCGCCTGGTTTGCGCGCGGGTTGGCACGGCGTAATCAGTGCGACCTCGCAGGCGCGTTGGGCGATTTTGAACGCGCGACGGTGTTGGCTCCGCAAGATGCGTTGGCGCGTTATCAACACGGCGCGACGCTTTATCTGCAAGGCCAGTTCGTTGCCGCCGAAACTGGTTTCAATGCGGCGCTCAAACTCAATCCGCGTTTGGCTGAAGCGTTCAATGATCGCGGCGTGTTGCGCCATCGGCGTGGCGAAGTGGGCGAGGCGTTGGCTGATTACGACCAGGCGCTCAAGCTGCGCAAGAAATGGGCGACGCCTTATCTGCATCGCGGCATCGCGCTGCTCGAGTTGGGACGGCGCAAGGAAGCCGAACGAGACTTCGCCACGGCGGTGCGGTTGCAAGCGTCGTTGCAAGCGACAGTGAATCAGTTGTTATCGCCACCGGCGCGATAAGTGGCAGGCTTCGTGAAGCAGCTAGCCAGCGCGTAAACTGATGAAACCATGACTGAACGCACAGCAAATCTTACGCATCGGTTAGCGGCTTACCCCAAGTCGCTGCTGGATGTGTTGCGCCCGTTCAGGCCGCGTGCCTTGATCATTGGCTGGCAGGTGCGCGTGTTGCTGGTGTTGGGCGGAACGCTGGCTTCGCTCTCGCAATTTCATCTGGCGAACGAGCGGCAGGCAGGCGGTTTTTCCGCGCATCCGTCAGTGTTTTATTGCGTCACTGATTCGTTCATCTATTCGTTTTGCATCGCCTGGCCGTTGTTTTATGTCGCGGAATGTTGCTGGCCTTATATCAGCCGGTTGCGCGTTCCGTGGAGTTGGGGCGCATTGTTCCTTTCCATTACGGTGCCAGCCGCAAGCGGCACGTTAGTGTCTGATGGCTTGTTGGCGTTGATAAGCGTTCATCATCGCGGGTGGCTGCGGACGGTCTGGGACACGGGGCACATGCTGCAAAATATGCAGAAATCGCTGACGCTCAGTCTGGTTTTTGGCGTCAGCTATTACCTTTATGTGACTTTGAAAAGCGAGTTAGAAGCAACGACCTTGCGCTTGCGTACCAAACAGCTTGAAGAAGAACGCGCGCGCAAGCTGGCGATTACGGCGCAACTCGCTTCGTTGGAATCGCGCGTGCGTCCGCACTTTTTGTTCAACACGCTCAATTCGATTTCGGCGCTCGTGCGCGAACAGCCTGAGCAGGCCGAACAGATGATCGAACGGCTGTCGTCGTTGTTGCGCTTTTCGCTCGACGCCGACCACCACCGCACCGTGCCGTTGCGTGATGAAGTTAAACTCGCGCGCGCTTATCTCGAAATCGAAAAGGCGCGTTTCGGCGCGCGTCTGCAATTCAGTTTTGAAATTCCTGCCGAGCTCAATGCCGTCGCCGTGCCTCCGTTCGCCTTGCAAACACTGGTCGAGAACAGCGTCAAATACGCTGTCAGCACACGCCGCGCGGGCGGTAAGATTCACATAACGGCGCTGACGCAAGGCGATTCGTTGCTCTTGCAAGTGCGCGACGACGGCCCTGGTTTCACCGTCGGCGCGATTACCGCCGGACATGGGCTTGATAATTTGCAGGCGCGACTCGTGGCGCTTTTTGCCGGACGTGCCACGCTTGATATTGATGCAGAGGACGATGCAACGACTGTGACGCTGTGGTTGCCAGTCTCGCACGAAGCCGTTTAACCGCTATGCCAAACCTGCGCGTATTTCTAGTTGATGACGAAGCCCTGGCGCTTAAGCGGCTCGCGCGCTTGCTGCAAGCGACTGGGCGCGTAGAAATCATTGGCACAGAAACCGATCCTGAAACGGCGCGCGTGCGGTTGGATGAATTGACGAACGCGCAAACGATTGATGCGTTGTTGCTCGACATTCAGATGCCCGGCTTGAATGGCTTTGAGTTGCTGGCGCGGCTGACGCGGCAGCCTTACGTAATTTTTACCACGGCGTATGACGCTTATGCCTTGCAAGCCTTTGAGGTCAATTCGATTGATTATCTGCTCAAGCCCATCGAAGCCGCGCAACTCGACCGCGCACTCAACAAGCTGGCGCGGCTTGCCGCCGCCGCGCAACCGCCGCCTGATTTCACCAACGTACTCAACCAACTGACCTCAGTCTTTCAAACCGGGGCTTTTCAAACAACTGCGGCTCGCACTTATGCCACCCGCATCGCTACGCGCACGGGCGAACGCGTGCGCCTGCTCGATCTCGCGCAGGTCACGCATTTTTTCGCGCAGGACAAGCTGACGTATGCGGCTACAGCCGCCGGTAACTATTGCGTAGACCGCACCATCGCCGAACTCGAACAGGAACTTGATCCCGCGCGTTTCTTGCGCATTCATCGCGCGGCCTTGCTCAACACCGACGCGATTGACGAGATTCATCAATGGTTTGGCGGACGTTTGCGCGTCAGCCTGAAAGGCGCAGCCAAGAGTGACCTGAAAGGCGCAGCCAAGAGTGACCACCGCGAGTTGATCGTCGCGCGTGACCGCGTGCGTGCGCTCAAAGAACGGTTAGGCTTTTGAGTTTCAGCCGTTGCTACGCTAGATTGCCTTCCGTTCAACAACAATCCGTAAGCGTGGTGATTTACGACGAATTGCTCCACCCAAAAAACTGCTAAAAGTCTGGTCCGAGTTTTCGTCATCATCGCCTTGCGTCACTGAGAGCGCAGGGCGTTTTATTTTTATGAACAACTTTCGAGCATTCCTACAAGCAGATCGTGTACGTGTCTTCGACGGCGCGATGGGCACGATGATTTACAGCAAGGGCGTTTATATCAATCGCAGTTATGACGAATTGAATTTGTCTACGCCTGACCTGATTTCCAGCATTCACCGCGAATACATCAAGGCGGGCGCTGAGATCATCGAGACAAACACCTATGGCGCATCGCGGTTGCGGCTGACTAAACAGGGGCTGGATGACAAGCTCGCCGAGATCAATGCCGCCGCCGTCAAGCTCGCGCGCAACGCCATCGAATCAGCCAAGCACGACGTATTCGTCGCGGGCGCGATTTCGCCCCTTGGCGTGAGACTTGAACCTTATGGAGCGACATCGCTTGACGAAGCGCGCGCGTTGTTCAAAGAGCAGGCGCAAATTTTGTTGGAGAACGGTGTGGATTGTTTTGTGCTCGAAACCTTCCACGATCTGGCTGAGATGCAGCAAGCGATTCAGGCTGTGCGCGAGTTGTGCGATCACGTCATCTTCGCGCAAATGACGATCAACGAACGCGGCGAAACGGCTTATGGCACTGCGCCTGAAGTTTTCACCGAACGACTGGACGGCTGGCTTGGCCCTGACGACATAATCGGATTGAATTGTTCGGTCGGGCCGCAAACGATTCTCGAAGCCATCGAAAAGATG
>JANNUY010001042.1:0-2304 GCA_031414155.1 Acidobacteriota bacterium | reverse complement strand
CATACGCAACGGCGCGGGCTTCCCGCTGAAACCGAAGCGCCGCGCAAACGCAAGAAAGCCAAGCGCCGCAGCGTGAAACAGCGCGTCGCCGCTACGCCGCCTTTCTGGCGCGCGATGGCCTTGTGCGTATTGGTGATCGTTGCCATCACCGTAACCGCGACGGTGTTTCGTTCGCTGACGCGGTCAGAAATGTTTTCGGTCAAGCACATTGACATCACCGGCAATCAACGCACTTCAAAGGAAGAGATGCTGACCCTCTTGCAGGAGAAAATGCGAGAGAATGCTAACGGCGGATTGTGGCAGCTCAATCTCGATGACATTCGCCAAAAACTGAAAAAGAATCCGTGGGTGCGCGAAGTCGAAGTGAAACGTTCGCTGCCCGACCGCCTGAAAGTCACGATCAGCGAACGAGAACCCTGGCTGTTGGTGCGGCGTTCAGACAACGCGATCATTTGGATAGATCAAGACGGCACGCCGCTCGGCGACGAGTCGCGTTTCAACGTGTCAAACGTACCGCCGCTCATCAGCGGCCTCGCCGAAGGCGATGCACCCCAGGTAATGGAGAAGCGTCGCCGCCACCTTGAGTTGGTTCGGCAATTGCTCACTGCGCTCGACAACGGCGAGCCGAGACTTTCAGCGCGCATTGATGAAGTCACACTCGACGATGTGAACGGTCTCAAGCTGCGCGTCAACGAGGGCCGCGTTACGATTACCGTTGGCGCTGAAGACTTCCGCCATCGCACCGAAGAAGCACTTAAAGTTTTAGACGCCGTTCAACGTCGTGACGTGACGGCGCTACGAGTTTTGAAATTGACCGATGTAGAGCGGCTGTTGTCAGGGCCGCCGATTGCCTATATCAATGCGACACTGAGTGATCGTGTCGTGGTTGGATTGGCGACGCAGTAAGAAAGACCTCAGACATCCGACCTCAGACTTCAGACCACGCTTCGCGTTAAACAAAAGGTCTGAAGCCTGAGGTCGGATGTCTGAGGTCGCCCAAAAGGAAAAACTATGCCGACAGAAATTGCCCCGCTTGCCCAGACCGTAGGATTGGATATTGGTACGACGATGGTGCGTGCCGTGATTGCCGACGTAATTGACGAACGCCTTGAAATCATCGGCGTTGGTGAAGCCGAAGCGCGCGGGATGCGCAAAGGCGTCATCAGCAAACCCGACCTCGCGGTCGAATCAATCAAACGCGCCATCGAAGCCGCCGAACGCATGGCCGGTCAGGAAGTGCGCGACGTTTACGTAGGCCTTTCAGGCGCTCACATCAAGGGCGAGAACAGCTCAGGAATGATCGCCGTCACTTCGCGCAACCGCGAAATTACGCCCGAAGACATTCAGCGCGTATTGGATACGGCGTGCGCGATTTCGATTCCGTCAGGCCGCGAAGTCGCGGACGTGTTGCCGCAGGAATACACCGTGGACGATCAGGACGGCATCAATGATCCGTTGGGCATGCTCGGCGCGCGGCTGTCGGCGTCGGTGCATATCATCACGAGTCCGGTGGCGACGAAACAGACGATCTCGAATTGCGTCAATCGTGCGGGCTTTCATGTTGCTGACACGCATCTCACGCAACTGGCGGCGGGTGAATCGGTGCTGACCGACAACGACCGCGAATACGGTTGCGCTGTCGTGAATATCGGCGGCGAGACGACCGGCCTTGCGATTTATATGCGTGGCGTGGTTTGGCATACGGCGGTGATTCCGGTGGGCGGCGCACATTTCACCAACGACATCGCATTCGGCTTGCGCACTCCCGTGCCCGCCGCCGAACACATCAAGCGCGAACACGGATGCGCCAGCCGCATGATGCTTGATCAAATGGAACGCGGCTTCGGTCCCGAAATGATCGAAGTCCCCAGCGTAGGCGAACGCGCCTCACGCAGCGTTTCGCGCGGCATGCTCACAGAGATTCTCGAACCGCGCGCCGAAGAGTTGTTCACGCACGTTTTCGAAGAGATCAAACGCGCGGGCTATGACCGCCAACTGTCGAGTGGCATTGTATTGACTGGGGGCGGGGCCATGTTGGCCGGTCTGGTCGAAGTCGCTGAGGCCGTCTTTGACGCACCTGTGCGACTAGGGCAACCAAACGAATCGGAAGAAGTCGCGCATCCAGGTTACGCGACAGCCGTGGGCTTGGCACTTTGGGGCGCCAACGCTACGCAAGGCGTGCGGCTGCAACGGCAACAACAGGAAGAACGCGATCAACGCGCCGTGTCTACGAAGTTGAAAGAGTGGTTTGGCTTAAAGAAACGTACTGCATGATTGGCATAAGTGTGCCTCGCTCTGTAATAA
>JANNUY010001041.1:0-8183 GCA_031414155.1 Acidobacteriota bacterium | reverse complement strand
CCCCTTCGCGGGCAAAGACTTCACAAAGCGCGCGTCCGATGCCGCGCGTGCCGCCTGTGATGATGGCGGTCTTGCCTTCCAATAAAAGTGACATAGATAAGTTTGGGTTCGTGAATGAATCGCCGGAAAGAAGCGGTTAGAAAGAAGCCGGATGATACTCCACGGCTCCTTGACGGAAAAGGCAGAGGAAAAAAGAAGTTAGGCCGCCATCTGGTTTTCTGCTTCGAGCGGCGCGTGTTCTTCCACTTTCAGCATCAACTCCTTGACGATGCGTTGCGTAGCGTCAGGGATCGCAATGCGCGCTGCCGCCAGACGCATCGCCGCGTGATGCGCCGGATCATTCAACAGTAGACGTACCAGCGGCACGATGTCTTGCGTGCGTTTGAGCATGACGCCGGCTTGATGGCGTTCGACTAACGCGGCGGTTTGAGCCTCTTGCGGCATCGGTTCGGTGGTCGTATCGGCAATGATCGGCAAGCGCGAAGCCAGCGCCTCAAACGTCGTCAAACCGCCGAGTTTTGAAACCATCACGTCCGCCGCGCCCATCAGCTTTTCCATCGCGTTCGAATAACCAATCACTTTGGTAGGGAACGGCGCGCGTTCAGCCAAGCGGCTGATTTTGTCGTACAAAGGCTGATTGCGTCCGGCCAGAAATACGGCTTGCGCATCTTTCAGCGATTCGCCTTGCGCCACCATTTCTTCAAAGATGGCAGGGATGTTTCCGCCCCCAACCCAACCCGCGTTGATAAACATCGTGAACTTATCAGGCACGAGTCCCAATTCTTCGCGCGCCGCAAATTTCTGGTCATCCGTCTGAAACTGAAACTTAGGATGAATCGGCATCCCACAGATTTTGATCTTCTCTGACGGTACACCGTAATCCAGCAACTGTTGTCGCGCTTCGTCTGAAGCGACCAAATACAAACTGACTTCGTCGCACGCCCAGCCGCGCCAGAACCCGTAACAAGGGTCAGTCACGACCGTCACCAACGGAATCGTTTCGAGCAAACCAAGTTCGCGCAACGCCCGCGCGAAAAAATGCTGCGTCATCGGATGCACCGATACGACGACTTGCGGGCAGTATTTCTCGAACAACTGCTTCACGTAACGCGCCGTGATGCGATAAACAAAACTAGACTCGTTCGGACGAAAACGCTGAATCGCGGCGTAGTAATACTTCACGAAGGGCTGATGGTGACGCAGCAGATAGTTATAAAACTCAGCAAACTTTTGCATTAAAAAATGCGACTCTTCGATAGCCCGCGCGATATTGACCAGACATTCGGGCGCGGCAAAGCGCTTCAAGCCCTCGGCAATCGCGTTCGCGGCTGAAGTGTGTCCGCCGCCGGTGTCAGAAGTGATGATGAGGATTTTTTTGGCGGGTTCGTTTGCCATAGATTAGTTGGTATAAGTGCCTGAAGGCTATTGAGGAGACACACTCGCTTGCTGAATAGTCTCCCCACGGTATTTATTGACAGATAGGAAATAATGAAGCCTGTTTATCCGCGTTGTGTAATGGTGTCCAAAGTACAAAGCGATCAACGAAGAAATAAGGCCAAAAGCACTGAAGCCTTTTATCGTAGACAAGTACACGCCGTAAAAACCCGAATAAACTACCAATCTAAAAAAAATAGCCGCATAAGCCGAAACAGTAATAAATTCAACGACAGCTAAAAACAGCGACTTAATAAAACCTTTATCGTGATCCAACATTCTCATGCCAAGACAGACACTTGATCCAACAAGAAGAAGAACTGGTGCCAGTAGCCATACAATAGATGCTTCTCTGAAAACTACCCAGGCGCAATAAAATAGAGAGAGGAAAAACGGAGAAATAACTAGACCGACTAGAAAGCCTCCCATTTCATTTATTCCTGGAGAAAACATCTCAAGACTTTGCTGTAAAGACTCGTTGTCTTGAGGACCGCTTAAAATCGATTTGTGTTCTATTTCTTGTATTAGGCGCTTTTTTGGTGCAGGCAAAATTTTTTCTGGAAATTTGTACCCAGGATGCCCAGAAAGTTCTTTTAATAGCCGCAAATAATCTTTAATCAGCTTGTCATCCATAGGTCTGTAACACTATCTCTACAAAATCATATTTATGAGCTAATAATGAGTTGCTTCTTCGGACAATAAATGTGTCTGTAAGTTTTAGTAGAACTATAAGCTGACATTAGGCGCGAAAGGTAAAAACCTATCGCGCTGAATGACCTGCCTATTTACGACGGAGCGTTGTATCAGCTACTGGGTGGCAATCGCTTTTCAAACTTCAGCATTTCGATTTGAAGCTGCAAGGCCATTTTTTCCCGCGCATCCTGCTCGTGCCGCTGGTTCATAATGATTTGGTCAGCCACGTTGCAGCAGCAAGCTATGCTCCATCAACGTGCGGTCAATCCGTTCGATGTCCCTACGCAACCGCTCCTGCTCTTTCACCTGAATGATGGCTTGCTGAAGCATGGAGAAAAAGTCTTTGATCATAACCAATCCGCCCTCAGCTTGCTCATCACCACCTCCGTTTGCGCGGCCAAGCGGGCGCTCTCTTCCCGTGATTGCTGAATTCGTTGCAACGAAGCCGCGATTTCAATATTCGCCTGATGCAATAAATCCTTCAGACTGGCTGCCTCTTCCTGATTAAGTAAAAGCGAGGAACCAAGTGGTTCAGCAGTTAATTTCTCTTGTTCGGTCATGGTCTTCCTCCTTATCTATTTCAGGTTGCGCTAACCGAAATCATGTTGCCGTTGGCTTCGCCGTTGTGCGACTTTTTCAACTGGCGTTCGAGCTTTTTGATCTTCACCAAATGCTTCGGATTAAAAGCCAGCGACGGGTAATAAAAATTCGATTCGTGCGTACAGAAGCAGTCGTTTTTGACGTGCGCACGACGTACTTTCATTTCGGGCGAATTCCACAGTGCCCAAAAATCCCAGTTGTAATCGCGCAAGTTGCCAACCGCGTCGAGCTTCTCACAGCTTGAAACCGTGCCTTCGTCATAGATCACGCCGCCCGTCGTACCCGCGTGGCAACGCAATTGTGCTTTGTGCTGTTCTTCGGTGCGCGCGATGAGTTCGTGCATGTAAATATCAATCGCCGCCTTGAAATATCCGCCCTTGCCTTTGTAATGATTCTTGATGACGCCGCGTTGCGAATCGTCATCTATCAGGGCCGACAGCTTGCGGTAACGCGAAATATCAATGTTCAACTCTTGCGGGTCTTTTGACGGTGGACGGATGTAATTGACGTTGATCTTGTCGGGCTTCAATTCGTAACGCAGATAATCGTACCAATCGAAAATGCGATCCTGATTCGAGTTCATGAAACAGGTGCAGGTTTGCACGTCGAGACGCGGGATTTCTTTTTGAATTTCCTGCAACTGGCGCGCAGTCGAGATGGCTTTGTCCCAACTGTCTTTCTTGCCGCGAATCTTTTCGTGTTCTTCTTTGAGTCCGTCAATGCCCAGCGCGACGGTGACGTTGAGCTTCGGGCATTCGTCGAGAATGCGCTGAACGTCCGGCATGATGCGTTGCTGAATGCCGCCGTTCGACATCAGATAAACCGATTCGAGCTGGTTGTTTTCGTAAAAAGCCCGCACGACTTCCGGCAAATCTTTGCGCGTGAAAGGCTCGCCGCCCGCGATGATAAGAACGGGCAACGTACCGCCCAGCGTTTCGCTGATGCGTTGCAATTGCGCGGTGGTCATCTGCGATTTTTTGCGCTCTTTGTCGTCCAGTTCTTCGGTGTAAAAGCAATGCGAGCAGCGCATATCGCACACCGACGTAATCAGAATGTTCAAAATGACCGGCGACGTAACGCCGCCCATCATCACTTTGCCGTAACGTTTAATGAGTTCGAGGTTGTAATCCATAAAATCTTTCTACTAGGAATGCGATCGTAAATAGCACGTAAAACGTATCGTATTAGGCGTTACCCGCTCGCGCAAAGTCAATCTTGAACACGTAGACAAACGCTTACCTGCGATGGCGGCCAACTTGCCTGACGCGGTGACAGTTCGCTATCTTTGCTGCACGCTTATGAACAGTACCACTGCACCTGTTAATCGCCGCGCCGAACTGGCCTTGCTGGCGCTCGCCTTGATCTGGGGCACATCGCACGTCATCACCAAAAACATTCTGACCGCGCATACGCCGTTTTTTTATAACAGCCTGCGCTTCGGTTTTGCTTCGTTGTGTTTCGGTTTGCTCTTTGCCGGACACTTGCGCCGCGCTGAGTCGCGTGAAATCAAGCAAGGCATGCTGCTCGGCTTATGCAGCTTCATCGGCATCATCTGTTATTCAGTCGGACTGATTTTCACCGCCGCGTCGAAAGCAGGTTTCATCACCGGCCTGTATCTAGTCTTCACGCCGCTCGTAGCCTTTGCGCTGTTCCGCGCGCGCCCAGCCGCCGACCACCTGGTTGGTTTGGCCGTAGCCGTCTGCGGCTTTGGCATCTTGAGTTATCCGCAAAACGGCACGACCTTTAATTGGGGAGACGGGCTGATACTATTGGCGGCGCTGGCCTGGGCTTTTCACATTGCCGCGACCAGCGCCTTCGCCAGTCAGAGCGATGTCAAAACGCTCGCCGCCGCACAAGTCTTCACGGTCGCGGTGTTATCGTTAGCCGCCTATTTCATCTTGAGCCACGCCGTTGGTACGAATTGGCCCGCACCACTTGATCGCCTGCCTTCGCTCGAAGCTCGTCCTAACGTTTGGCAAACGAATACGCTGTTGCAAATTTGCTATATGGCGCTGGTCGTAACCTTCGCCGCCGCATTGCTGCAAACCTGGGCGCAAGGCAAAGTCGCCGCGACTCACGCCGTATTGCTTTACGCGCTCGAACCAGTTACTGCGGCGCTTTTCGCGTGGGCGGTATTAGGCGAACGACTCACCTTACGCAGCATCGTTGGCGCATCATTGATTGTGTTGGGCGTATTCATTTCGCGGCTGAATTTGTGGCAATGCATTGCTGGGGCAAGTACGGAAAGCGTGAGCCATTTAACCTAATCCAGCGGCAATAACCCGCGCCGCAAGGCAAAGCGAATGACTTCAGACTGATTGTTGAAGTTGAGTTTGCGCATCAGGTTGGCGCGATGGTTTTCGGCAGTGCGCGCGCTGATGCCCAGCAGATTGGCGATGGCGTAACTGGTCTGGCCTTCGGCGGTGAGTTGCAAGACCTCGCGTTCGCGTAAGGTCAGCACCTCGAACGGGTCGCGGTGATCGCTGCGGCTTTGTTGTGCGAAGATTTCGACTTCGCGCGCTGAAAGCGGCGGCGACAGGTAACGCACGCCGCGATGGACGGTGCGGATGCCTTCGAGCAAACAACTGGTAGGCGCTTCCTTCAATACGTAACCGCGCGCGCCATTGCGAAAAGCCTGCACGACGTAACCTTCATCGCTGTGCGCCGATAGAACAATGATGCTCAATTGCTTGAAGCGGGCGCTCAATTGCCGCGTAATCTCTAAGCCATTCAGATGCGGCATCATGAGGTCAGTCACTAATACGTTGGGTCGCAACCGCTCGACCAGCTTAATGGTTTCGACACCGGAACCCGTCTCGCCAATCACTTCACAATCAGGTTGGCTGCTAATCACCGTAAGCAACCCATGCCGCAGAACCGGGTGATCATCAGCGAGAATGATAGAAATTTTCATCGCAAATACATCTTAATGAAAGACCCGACATTTATCTCACAGCGCGTCGTCTGGGCTGGCAGACATCACCACCGGCAACAACGCCGTGATAATGGTTCCTGTGGCAGGCCCGCTATCAATGCGCAACTTACCGTTGAGCAAGACGACACGCTCGCGCATACCGCGTATGCCGTTGCTCGCACGGGTTTGCACCTTGGCCGGATCGAATCCCTTGCCCGTGTCGGCAATTTGCAACGACAACACTTCACCGTCTAAGCAAACATCTATATTGACTTCTGGTGAGTCGGCGTGGCGGGCGACGTTGGTCAGCGATTCCTGAACAAGACGGTAAACGGTGGTTTCAAGATCGGGCATAAACCGCCGGTCTTCAAGGTGGCTGTGGTGAAAGTGAACCTTGATCCCCGTACGTTCAGTGTAACGCTTAAAATGGGAAAGCAACGTCGGCAACAACCCCAAATCATCCAGCAGGGTCGGGCGCAGTGTATGAGAAATCTCTCGCATTTGTACACTCAATTCCTGCACGATCTGTTGCGCTTCGGCTAAAGCAGGCAAGGGCGTAATGCTTTGCGCAGCAACACCTTCCAACTTGAGTTTCAAGCTAGTGAGTATCTGCCCTATTTCGTCGTGCAACTCGCGCGAAAGATGGCGGCGCTCGTTTTCCTGTACGCTCACCAGCCGTGCGGTCAGCAAGCGGCTTTCCTCCAGCACCACGCGCAAGGCCGCCGTACGCTCTTGCACCAGCGCCTCCAGCCGGTCGCGGGATTCTCGCAACGCGCGTTGGGCGCGTTTGCGCTCAATGGCATAATTTACCGCGCGCCACAGCATCCGCTGGTTAATTTCAGATTTCAGCAGGTAATCTTGCGCACCTTGCTGTACTGCCAGACGCGCCCACGTTTCGTTGTCGTTGCTGGTGATAATGATTAACGCGACTTGATCGGTGTAAACCAATGCCCGTTCGAACGTGGCATCGCCGCTGCTGTCAGGCAAATTCAGATCAAGCATTACCAGATCGAATTCCTGAGACCTTAGCGTCGCTAGTCCATCAGCCAGCGTCTCTTTCCAGGTGACCTCAATCGTGTCGCGTTCGCGGCGCAACAACGCTTGAATAATCATGGCATTGTCGGCTTCATCTTCGATCAGCAAAATGCGTGATGGCACAACGTCCCCCCTCCTTTCCAGTTATCAGAAGTCACTCAGATAAAACAACGATAGCCACATCCTCTGGCCAGACTGTGCTGACCAGAGAATGTGGCGCGTCAATCAGGAAAACCTTTACGTCTCACATCCACCCCACGCGAATGCAAAAGTATCCTTTTCCTGATTCGACTCAAAGCGCGTGAACACCATCTTGCGGCTTTGAATCAAGGTCGCGTAACTATCAAACCTCCCCCCAGAAGCCCGGTAATTCTCGCGGCTAAACAACTGTTAGGTCGTTGCAAAACCAACAAGTGCGACGACCTTTTTTGAGAAACTCAACTAAACTATCCGTCAGGTTCAGTGCTGACTTTATCGGCACCGCTTTCACCAAGACTTGGACGTCGGTTAGAGCAAGATCACCTATGGTGCCAATCAACACCGAAACCTGACTTGTAATCTGAAGCGACTTCCAGGGCAGAAATGTTCACCTCAGATTATGGACTTTGCGCATCACGCTCGGAGGCAGCTTACCAACCCAGAGCCACGTCATAACTCATAGAAACTTTAACTTCGCTTGGCAAGCTGCCAGACGAAACAGGAGATCAACTTGCTGTCTCAGACAGGGGAGAAGATAAGAGATTACGAACATTGGCAAAATCCGTAAACTTACTCAATTATTGGCATAGGGGTGTTGAAAGGCTGAGACTAGGGAAATAAACCGATTACAGTTCACGCCGTCGGCTTATCCGGCAACGGAGCCGTCGCGTAAAAATCCTGATAAAACCGTTCGGTGTAACCATCCAGTAACTCTTTCACGCGCTCGTGCCCACTCGATGCGACAATCAAGCCCGCGTGATATTCCTTGTTCATTCGCCAAACGATTTCAGCGTCGCTATAAGCTAAAGTATCAGGCCATTGCTGTTTGGCCAACGAAATCATGATGCCTGCGTAATCATAGCGCGGCGACGTAAGTTGATAGGGGTTCTTTTTCGTCGCTGTTTCGATCTTCGCCCACTCGGTCCACAGGTTTAACCCTGTCGCGGCTTCGACCATCTCGGCGATATTAGCGCCGCCAACCCGCGCGGCAATTTCCAGAAAATAAAAATGCCCGTCCGACTGCGCGCGAATAAATTCGGCGTGAGTTACTCCACGAACTAACTTAAGCGCGTGAATAACTTCCCGGTTGATTGATTCGAGGGCTTCGACCTCCAGACTCTCGCGCGGCAAGGTGCGCGTCGTGAATATGCCGCCGCCGTGCGCCACATTCATCGGCGTGTCACCATACTTGTTGACCGAAGCAAAGACTACTTCCTTTTCCGAGACGATGGAATCTACGTGATAAACATCGCCCGGCACGAACCGTTCGAGCAAATGGTTTGATTGCTCATCGCCCAGTGCGTCGAGC
>JANNUY010001040.1:0-1164 GCA_031414155.1 Acidobacteriota bacterium | reverse complement strand
GGTTGGTGGGATCAGGAGGATTTTTACGGGCCGCAGAAGATTTACGAGAGGCTCGAAAAGAACGACCCTGAGCGCCGCAGCTTCTTTGTGGCTGGCCCGTGGAATCACGGTGGCTGGGCGCGTTCAGACGGCAGCAGCTTGGGCAAAATAAAATTCGGCAGCAACACGTCGCTTCATTACCGCGAACAGATCGAAGCGCCCTGGTTCGCTTACTATTTGAAAGACAAAGGTACGCTCGGCATCACGGAAGCCATCACCTTTCAAACCGGCGCGAACGAGTGGCGGCGCTACGATGAATGGCCGCCGCGCAAGCTGACCCGCGACCGCAAGCTGTATTTTCACGCTGATGGAAAACTCTCATTTGATGCGCCGAAGCAACAAGGACGGGCGCCTGCGCAAGACAGGCAGGATTATGATAGTTACGTTTCAGACCCGGCCAATCCAGTGCCCTATCGTCCGCGTCCGGTCGAGCCGACCTATTCGCCGCTGGGTTCGGGCTGGGGAGCGTGGCTGGTCGAAGATCAACGCTTCGCCTCACAGCGGCCTGACATATTGAGTTGGACGAGCGAGACGTTGACCGAAGACGTGACCGTGACAGGCTCAGTGATGGCGCGTTTGTTCGCGGCGACGACGGGCACCGACAGCGATTGGATCGTCAAGCTGATTGATGTTTATCCCGAAAGCTATGCGGCGGAACCCAAAATGGGCGGCTATCAGTTGATGATCGCCAATGATGTCTTTCGCGGACGCTTTCGCCGCAGCTTTGCGAAACCCGAAGCGATCAGGCCGGGGCAGGTGAATGAATACGTGATTGATTTACATCATTGCGATCACCGCTTTTTGCGCGGGCACAAAATCATGGTGCAGGTGCAAAGCTCGTGGTTTCCGGTGATTGATCGCAATCCGCAAAAGTTTGTGCCGAATATCTTTGAAGCGAAGGATGCTGATTACGTAGCCGCGACGCAGCGGGTGTTTCGTTCGGCGCGTTTCGCTTCACACATTGCGGTGCCGGTGACGCACCGTTGAAACAGGCGCACTCCAAAATAACAATACTGTGAACATTTTTGAGGCAGGAGTGAAATGAAACGGGCCGTTCGCCAGCCAGAAGGTGATGATCAAACCGCCTTCTCTCGTCGCACGACCCGTGACAATTGTCACGACTAC
>JANNUY010001039.1:0-9527 GCA_031414155.1 Acidobacteriota bacterium | reverse complement strand
ACCGTGCCAGCAACGCCAAGAATTCTCCGGCACCAGTCAGCCCGTTAGCGCGGGCATCTTTTTCCAGTTTTTTCAGTGTAGCCGTACTTAGATCAACGTTGACGGTTGCGATGTCAATAGCCGTACCTCTTGCCACAGCTTCAAGTGTTTCCACTGGCAGTTTGAGCGCACGCGCCAAACGCTCAAGCGTAGCTATTCGCACGGATTTGTACTTACCTGGCCGATAAACCAACCGCCAGACATGCTCGTTGCCGATGCGCTGCGCGGGGTCTTCGTGAGACTCGCGCTCGACATCGTTGCAATTCATTTTCAACGCTTCCATGCGCTTGAGAATAAAATCAGCGAGCGCCTGCATGTCGAATTTTTCAGCGACCGGCTGCGCGTATGCTGGTTGTCTTTCTTTTACTGGTTTGCTAAAGGCTTTCACGGTTCTTCCCCAGAAAGGTGAGTAGGCGGGTGAGTTCCCGACTAATGGATTAAATGCGCTGTTCATAATTGCCACCTTTGCGGCAGTTTTAATCGGGGCGAGAGGATTTGAACCTCCGACCTCTCGGTCCCAAACCGAGCGCTCTACCAGGCTAAGCTACGCCCCGTGAAACAACTTGAGCATTATACACGGCACTATCTCTCGCACAACCGCGCGAACTTTCATTACGTTTTAGTCTTTTGAAGAGTTACGGCTGGCACCAAAAAGCAGGCGATAAGCGCCCAGCAAGATCAGCGAACCGATAATCGCCATCGGCCAGCCTGCGACTTGGCTGGGGCCGAAGCCGAGAAATTGTCGTCCGATGTAAGTGCCAAGCAGTGAACCGACCATGCCGATAATGGCGGTGACGACGATGCCGCCGGGGTCTTTGCCCGGCATCAGCAATTTAGCTATGACACCAATCACCAAGCCCGACACCATCATCATAATTAAGTTCAGCATGGTCTTTCTCCAAGGGAAAAGCGGTAAGGGCTAAGCCTCAGCGCCGTGACATTTTTTGTATTTCCTGCCCGAACCGCAGGAGCAGAGATCGTTGCGTCCGATCTTGGGGTGATCGCTGACCACCGTGCGGGGCTTGCCGTCTTCGGTGCCTGCCGCCGCTGCCATCGCGTTCGCTTTGGTGAACGTCATCTGTCCGCGACGCGGCGCACGACGTTGGGGAGCGCGTTGTTCGGGCTGTTCGTTCATCGTCACTTGCAAGTGATAAAGAACGCGAATGGTTTCGAGGTCAATGCGTTCGAGCATGGCTTCAAACAAGCCGTAAGATTCTTTCTTGTATTCAACCAGCGGGTCTTTCTGCGCCATGCTGACCGCATGAATCCACTCTTTCAGGTGGTCAATAGATTGCAGGTGGTCTTTCCACTGGGCGTCTACGATATTGAGCATGAAGATGCGTTCGTAATAACGCATTGCTTCCGGCCCGATGAGTGCCTCTTTCGCGCTGTAATCACTTTCTAGCTTTTGCCAGATCGCCTCCCGAAGCTGCTCGCGTTCGAGTTGGTCGGCGCGGATGCCCGCCTCATCCAGATTGATCCCGAAATCGAATTCGAGCTGTACCTTGAAGCCTTGGAAGTCCCACTGATGCGGCGATTGGTCGAGGCTCAAGTATTGATCGAGCAAATCGTCCAGCACATTGCCCGCGATGCGTTGAATTTCGGCGCGCTGGTCTTCCTGCTGTAACAATTGATTGCGCAGCGCGTAAATCGTCTCGCGCTGTTTGTTCATCACGTCGTCGTATTCGATCAGGTGTTTACGAATTGTGTAATTGTGCCCTTCGACATTTTTCTGAGCGGCTTCGATGCGCTTGCTGACCATTTTCGATTCGATGGCGACACCTTGTTCCATGCCTAGCCGTTGCATGATCGCTTTGACGCGGTCGCCCGCGAAGATGCGCATTAGGTCGTCTTCGAGTGAAAGAAAGAAGCGCGAAGAACCGGGATCGCCCTGACGGCCTGAGCGTCCGCGCAACTGATTGTCAATGCGGCGCGATTCGTGGCGTTCGGTGCCGAGAATGTGCAAGCCGCCAAGCCGCACGACTTCGGCGTGTTCGGCTTCGATTTGGGGTTTGACCTTTTCGATGGCATCTTCGAGTTGTTCGGGCGAAGCCTCGTCAGGATTGATCTCTTGCCGCTTGAGCAACTCGCGTCCGAGAAAGTCGGGATTGCCGCCGAGCAAAATGTCTGTACCGCGTCCGGCCATGTTGGTCGCAATCGTCACCGCACCTTTGCGTCCGGCCTGCGCAACGATTTCAGCTTCGCGTCCGGCGTTTTCGGGTTTGGCGTTGAGTACGTTGTGGCGAATGCCTGCATCTTTGAGCTTGCGTGCAACGATCTCAGAGTTTTCGACTGACACCGTACCCACCAAAATCGGCTGGCCTTTTTCGTTGAGGTCTTTAATTTCTTCGACTACGGCATCCCATTTCTCTTCGAGCGTGCGATAGATTACGTCGGAATTGTCGAGGCGAATCATGTTCCGATGCGTAGGCACTAGGGCCACATCCAGATTGTAAATCTTGCCAAACTCAACCGACTCAGTTTCTGCCGTACCCGTCATGCCGCCGAGTTTTTGATACATCCTGAAATAGTTTTGCAGCGTGACGGTCGCCAGCGTTTGTGTTTCGCGTTCGATCTTAACGCCTTCTTTGGCTTCGACGGCCTGATGCAAACCGTCTGACCAACGGCGGCCTGTCATGATGCGCCCGGTGAATTCATCCACGATGGTGACGCCGTCGTCGTTGACGATGTAATTTTTATCGCGGTGATAAAGCGTATGCGCCACCAACGCCTGATTCAGGCAATGCAACACTTCCATATTCGACGGATCGAACAGGTTGCCATAACCCAAAATGCGTTCAGACTTTTCGATGCCCGATTCGGTTAGTGTCGCGCGATGTTGTTTTTCGTCTACTTGGTAATCGGTGTCGCGGATGAGGCGCGGAATCACCGCGTCGGCTTCGTAATACTTGGTGGTCGTGTCGTCGGTTGCGCCTGAAATGATGAGCGGCGTGCGCGCTTCGTCAATCAGGATTGAGTCAACTTCGTCAACGATGGCGTAATAGTGGCCGCGCTGCACACAGGTCGCCACGTCGAATTTCATGTTGTCGCGCAGGTAATCAAAGCCGAATTCGTTATTCGTGCCATAAGTGATGTCAGACTTATAAGCCTCTTGCCGTTCAAAATCGTCGAGATCGTTTTGAATGATGCCGACTGTGAGGCCGAGAAACTTATAAATCTTGCCCATCCATTCGGCGTCGCGGCGTGCGAGATAATCGTTCACGGTCACAACGTGTACGCCCTTGCCCAACAAAGCGTTGAGATAAACCGGCAACGTAGCGACGAGCGTTTTGCCTTCACCGGTGCGCATCTCGGCGATCATGCCGCGATGCAAAATCATGCCGCCAATCATCTGTACGTCGAAATGCCGCATGCCCGTCGTGCGTTTCGAAGCCTCACGCACGCACGCGAAGGCTTCGGGCAGCACTTCGTTTAGCGCTTCCTGCTCGCGTTCCTTGCGAATCGCGGGATCAAGGTCTTGCGTGCCTTCCAGTTTGCGCGCCAATTGTTCGCGGAAAGCCAAAGTCTTGTCGCGCAATTGATCATCTGACAAAGCTTGTAAGGATGATTCAAACGCATGGATTTGCGCCACGACGGGCATCAGCTTTTTCAGTAAACGATCATTGGCGGAACCGAAAATTTTCGTCAGGAATTTATCGAATGCGTTCATGGCTACAGCTTATTTACCTCAAGGATGGAATGGTTGGTTTCATTATAAAAAGGGCTTTTTTTCACAGGCCGAGGATTCTAGTGGACGGTCTGGGGAGCGTCAAGAAACCTTTCTTTTTGCCAGGCGCTTGTGAGCCGTAAAGGCTTTTGGTAATTTCGTTGCCTCTTCCAGGCAATTCCGTTTTATCACACAGGAGCTATTCAATTTATGTTCGTTCACGCCGTTTACTTCTGGCTGAAACCCGATCTCAACGAAGCCGACCAAGCTCAGTTTTGGGCGGGCGTACGTTCGCTGGGCACGATCAAATCGGTTAAACATTGTTTCATTGGTACGCCCGCCGCGACCGACCGTCCGATTATTGACCGTTCTTATTCGTGCGCGCTGACCATTGTTTTCGAAGGCGATGCCGAACAGGAAGCCTATCAGATTGACCCGATTCACGACGCCTTTCGTGATGAGTGCGCGCACCTCTGGGAGCGCGTGCTGATTTACGATTCGGTAACGAGCTAAATGAAACGCACGCTTTATCTGGACTGTTTTGCGGGCATCAGCGGCGATATGTTGCTCGGCGCGCTGCTGGCGTGCGGGTTGGATTTCGCGTTGCTCAAAAGGGAGCTCGCCAAGCTCGGCCTCACGGGTTACGAACTCACGCTCGAGACCGTAGACCGCTCAGGCATCGCGGCGCAAAAGTTCGATGTCATTGTTGAGCAACCTGAGCTTTCAGAAGAATTGGCAAACGATTCTGCGCATCTGCATGCGCATGCGAACGGGCAAACGCATAGCCATGCCTTCGCTGACGCGACCCATTCGCATCATCGTTCGCTGTCAGACATTCAGCGGATGATTGCGGCTTCGACGTTGAGCGAAACCGTCAAGACCCGCGCGCTGCAACTCTTTCAGCGGATTGGTGAAGCCGAAGCCAAGATTCACAACGTACCCATCGAGACGATTCACTTTCACGAAATCGGCGCGGTTGATTCGATCATAGACATCGTCGGCGCGTGCATCGGCCTCGAAGCCCTGCGTATTGATCGCGTCATCAGTTCGCCTTTGCATGTAGGCTTCGGCACGTTCAAATGCGCGCACGGCACTTATCCCGTGCCCGGCCCGGCCACGACCGAGTTGTTGCAAGGCGTGCCGATTTATTCAAAAGACATTGAGGGCGAACTCGTCACGCCGACCGGCGCGGTGTTGGTCGCCGAGTTGGCTGAGAGCTTTAACCATCTGCCGCCGATGCGCATTGAGCGAAGCGGTTACGGCGCAGGCACGCGCACTTACGAAAAGTTCCCTAACGTGTTGCGCGCCATTATTGGCACGTTGGAAAGCGATTTTGTAGCGACTACAGAAGATGCACACGCGACGCCGAACGTCATCACTGTGATCGAAGCGAATCTCGACGACGTGAGTCCGCAGGTCTTGGGTTACGTGATGGAGCAAGCCTTGGCGGCGGGCGCGCTGGATTTGTTTTATACTTCGGTGCAGATGAAAAAGAATCGTCCCGGCGTTTTGCTCACGCTGCTCTGCCAACCGGCTGACAGCGCACGCATGTGCGAGTTGCTGTTTCGTGAAACGACGACGCTCGGCATCAGGCAGCGCACCGAAGCGCGCGTGATTTTGCAACGCAGCTTTGTGACAGTGAATACGGCTTACGGCGCGATTCGGTTGAAGCTCGCGCACGATACGCAAGGCGCGGTGCAAAACATCGCGCCTGAATTCGACGATTGTCGCGCGGCGGCAAAAACGCATCAGGTTGCGTTGCGCGTTGTGCAAGCGGCTGCGCTCAAGGCTTACGAATCTTAGCGACTTGCGCTTACAATGCGCCGCGTTGTTATCCCATCTAAACTTTTTCAGGAGACCACTCAATGAATCACTCTGACTTGAGCCGCCGCCAGTTCGGGCAGTTCGCATTTGGCGCGTTGGCCGGACTGGCGTTGCCCGCTTCGCCTTTCGCACAAGGCAAGCCCAACTCGAAAATCAAAGGCGTACAGCTTGGTGCGCAAAGTTACAGCTTCCGTGACCGCTCGCTTGACGAAGCCATCAAGGGCTACGTCGAAGTCGGCTTGAATTGTTGTGAACTCTGGTCAGGCCACGTCGAACCGAAGGGCTTGAAGCCGGAAGAATTGCGCAAGTGGCGTTTGACCGAACCGCTCACGACTTTCAATGCCATCGGCAAGAAATTTAAGACAGCAGGCATTGATCTTTATGCTTATAACTACAGCTTCCGCGAAAGCTTCACTGATGAGGAGATCGAACGTGGCTTTGTGATCGCCAAAGCACTGGGCGCGAAAAACATCACAGCCTCGGCGCAAGTCGGCGTCGCCAAGCGCGTAGACGTATACGCCCGCAAATACAAAATGCGCGTCGGCATGCACAACCATTCCAGAATCGCCCCTAACGAATTCGCCACCGCCGAAGATTTCGCCCAAGCGATGGCAGGCAATTCCGAATACATCTGCATCAACCTCGACATCGGCCATTTCACAGCGGCGAATTTCGACCCGGTTGATTACTTGAGCAAGCACCACGACCGCATCGTTACGTTGCACATCAAAGACCGCAAAAAGAATCAGGGCGACAACGTCGTTTTTGGCGAAGGCGATACGAAAATCAAAGAAACGCTGGCGCTGTTGGCTCAAAATAAATGGAAGATTCCGGCGAATATCGAATACGAATATCGCGGCGCTGATACGGTTGCCGAAATGAAGAAGTGTTACGCCTATTGCAAACAGGTTTTGGGTGCATAACGAGTGCGGAGTGCGGAGTTTCAACATTCGTTGACGCTTCGCACTCCGAAATTTCAAATTTGAAATTGACGAGATGAGTCTGAACATAAAACCAAATAAAGAATGCCGCTGGGACTTGGTCGCGTTGGGCGAAGTCATGCTGCGCCTAGATCCCGGCGACGGACGCATTCACACCACGCGCAGCTTTCAAGTCTGGGAAGGCGGCGGCGAATACAACGTAGCGCGCGGTTTGAAACGCTGCTTTGGCTTGAACACCGCCGTCGTCACAGCCTTCGCCGACAACCCGGTAGGCCGTCTCGTGCAAGACCTGATCTATCAAGGCGGCGTAGATCAATCGCACGTCCGCTGGGTCAAAGACGACGGCGTAGGTCGCACCGTGCGCAACGGCTTGAATTTCACCGAGCGCGGCTTTGGCGTACGCGCGGCACTGGGCTGTTCTGATCGCGGACATACCGCCGTGTCGCAACTCAAGCCTGGCGAGATTGATTGGCAAAAGATTTTTGGCGACAAAAAGGAGGGGGGCGCGCGCTGGTTTCATTGCGGCGGCATTTTTGCGGCGCTGTCTGAAACGGCTCCGCTCGTCGCTGAAGAAGCGATGCGCGCCGCCCAACAACACGGCACGATTGTTTCTTACGATTTGAACTATCGGCCTTCGCTGTGGAAAGACATTGGCGGACAAGCCAAAGCCCGCGAAGTCAATCGCCGCCTCGCCCCTTTTGTAGACGTGATGATCGGCAACGAAGAAGATTTCACCGCCGCGCTCGGCTTTGAAGTCGCAGGCATAGCCGAACAGCTTGATGACCATTTGGCGGCTCTCGACCCGGCCAATTTCAAAACGATGATCGCGCAAGCCGTCGCAGGCTTTCCGAACTTTCAGGTCGTAGCTACTACGTTGCGCAACGCCAAGACGGCGACGGTGAATGACTGGGGGGCCATCTGTTACGCTGACAGCGAATTTTATGAAGCTGCCTTGCGCAACGACCTCGAAATCTTTGATCGTGTAGGTGGCGGCGATTCGTTCGCTTCGGGATTAATTTACGGTTTTCTCACCGGACAAGGCGCACAGCGCGCGGTTGATTACGGCGCAGCGCACGGCGCGCTGGCGATGACGACGCCGGGCGATACTTCGATGGTGACGGTGAGTGAAGTTGAAAAAGTAATGAAAGGCGGCGGGGCGCGCGTGGCGCGGTGATTGTGACAGAAGTGATGCGGCGTTTTCTCATTTGCGCTCAAGTTATTTGCTGTGACAGGGAAAACGGCTTGCTTATAACTTCTTCAACGGATTTGATTACGACGCCGAAGCGGCAGAGAAACTTGGTGCCCACCAAACTCGTGTGCAATATTGATTCGTGGCGGAAGGCTACCGGTGTCGAGGATCGGCGGAACGTACATCATCAACGAAACCGCTCTGGCACTTGTCGCCGAACGCAAAGTAGGCAGACCGCCGAAACGGAAAGATGAATCGGTCAGTGCGGCGGAAGCGGTCGAAAAGGTAGAGACGCCCGTGACCACCGTCGAACCATTAACCCCAAAGGTGAAGGCCAAGCGGGCGAAGAAAGTGGCTGTGGCTGCGCCGAAGAAAGCGCTCACTACAGCAGAGAAACGAACTACAAAAGCAAAAGGAAGAAAATAATTATGAGTGACGAACATCTAGCAATAATTCTAAGAGGTATCCAAGCGCGCCTTGAAAACGCACTCAGGCAGGCGTCAGAGAGCTTACCTGAGGAAGAGCGTTTAATGCATATGGTACACGTCGCAGACGACTGTGAGCCGTTCTTGCTGCATTTGCCTTGCGATGATGATGCCCACTGGTTTGAACGACTGGCGTTGCATCCGATTGCTCTCAACCCATTTGCCAATCTAGTTGATGAATTTTCCCACGAGATTAGTCGGCTAACGAATGTACCGAAGAAACCAACCTCACACGTTAGGGCGACTGTGAAGACAGAACCTGCAAAGAAGCGCCCCAAGAAGAAAAAAAACTGACACACGCGCGGGTCGGCAACGGGTTTTGCTGTTGTGTGGTGGCGACAAGTCAACGCAGGCGGCTAACATCGAAGCCCCTCACGAGTGCTGGAAAGACTTCAAGGAAAGGGCAGAGTAATGGCAAAGCATGCAACCTTTGACGATTGGCTGGTAAAGCGATTGGCGAACGACCCGGAACAGGCGGCGGAGTTGCTGCGTGTTGCGTTGGAAGAAGCCGACGACGATCCGCGCGGACTCTCTCTCTATGACTTTGCACTACATCACCATCGCTCGTGGCGGCATTGACGATCTTGGTCTAAGGCTGGAAGAAATGACGGCCTTGCTGAATGCGTTAGGCAAGCACTTCGCGCCCGAACCGATGTTGCAAGCGGCGTGAATGAATCGAACCAACTGCCAAGCAGGAAGCCAGAACGAAAGCAAAAGGTCAGAACTGCTGAGAAGGAAAAACAAAAAAAGGAATGCGGCATTTATTTGTGGCATAGCCAGTGGTGAGGCCCGCATACCTTTTTTCCGAGTTTTATTAATGCGCTCGATTGGACTCGAACCAATGGCCTGCTGCTTAGGAGGCAGCCGCTCTATCCACCTGAGCTACGGGCGCCCGAGGCAGTTACGAGTTTCGGCTTTTTAGTTCCGAGGGAAAACCGCGAAACCCAAAACCCGAAACTCGAAACTGAATTCAGAATTGATATTTTAGCAGTGAGTAGACGTCATAACCAGCCAGCTTTTCACGTCCGGGTAAAAATTCCAGTTCAACCACAAATGCCAGGCCTGCGACTGTCCCGCCAAGTTTCTCAACTAATTGCGTGACGGCTTGCGCGGTTCCACCTGTTGCCAGCAAATCATCAGCGATTAAAACATTGTGTCCTGCGCCAACCGCGTCTTTGTGAATCTCCAAAGTATCGCTGCCGTATTCAAGGTCATAACTGAAGCTCTCGACTTCAGCCGGAAGTTTATTGGGCTTGCGCACTGGCACAAAGCCAGCGCCCAGGTGATAGGCAAGCGCTGGCGCAAAAATAAAGCCGCGTGCCTCGACGCCGATCACGGTGTCAATCTTTTGCCCGCGATAATTATCGGCGATGCTGTCAATG
>JANNUY010001038.1:0-2059 GCA_031414155.1 Acidobacteriota bacterium | reverse complement strand
GATCGGGGGCATTCCAGCGAAACGGGTTCGTTAAACTGGTGGCATCGTTGCGCAGAGAGGCAATTTGCGGATCGGTTAGTGACTGCTCTTGAAACCACCAACTGACTTTTTCTTTGGTTTCTATCTTGCACTTATCGTCATGGTGGCGGCAGCGCGTGGCGGGCGTGCCTTCGGGAATGCGAAAGTTGCCGAGTTTCATCTTCTCTTGCTCGGTTTTAGACAAGTCGGGCAAGTTTTTCAGCGGTGTTTCTTTGGTGCGCAATTCGGCGACAACGCCGTTGCCGAGCCCTTGACCGAAGGAAAGCCCCTGATAAAAAGCAACAGGCTGGCTCGTGAGCAGTAACGCGACGCACAAAGTGATGGCGCAGGCACGAGTGAGAGAAAAACGGCGACGATGAGTTACACGCATGGCTACCTCCGACTAACTTAATGCCTAAGCTAATCAAGTTATGTTGACCTGAAAGTTATGCTGGTCAGGTGCGCTGGGCGATTTAATTAAGTTACTTATTTCGGTTAGCGGGCAAACCTGCGGTTCACCTGGCCGACCTATCGCCTGGTCACTGACAGCTATCTTTGATCTAGAGAAGTTACAGAGAAACGTTCAGCCTGATGAGTTACGGCGTTGGCACCAGTTTTGTTTGCCGTAAGGCGATCAGCCAACCGATGCTGATAACGCGCCGGAGCCTTTGGCACGAGGGCTTTTCGCGCTATCGTTGAGTTTCAAACCATGAAACGAAATACTGAAGAGGTGGCCTGATTCCGGGGGACGGAATGAGGTACCCCCTTGCGTATGTTAATGACGAAAGAAAGCGATTCGCACCCGAGTTCGACAAAGCTCTTCGCTTTCCGTGAAGTTTAATTTTTATCTTGAGGCTAACGGGTAGCTATATACCCCCCCCCAAGTAGTAATGCAAGGCCGAAAATAATTAAAGTGCAAATAAAAATAAATATGGAGAAACATCTAACATAAGCTGCTTTCTCCAAGTTGGAGACGTTGCCAATTCGCTCACTGCCAATACGTGCGATCCAACGTACGGTAATTGACGGCTTCTGAAATGTGATCTTCCTTCACGTCTTCGGCTCCGGCCAAATCGGCGATCGTGCGGCTCACTTTCAAGATGCGGTCGTAAGCGCGCGCCGAAAAACCGTAGCGCGTAATCGCGCGTTCAAGCAGCGCCTGTGATTGCGGCGTCAGCGCGCAGTGTTTGCGAATCAGGCGCGATGACATTTGGGAGTTGCTATAAACGTGTTCGCCCGCGAAGCGCGCGTGTTGCAGCTTGCGCGCGGCTTCGACGCGCACGCGAATTTCAGCCGAGCCTTCTTTGGCTTCGGCAGCCGAGAGTTCGCTCACCTTGACGGCAGGCACGTCAATTTGAATATCAATGCGGTCGAGCAGCGGGCCTGAGATTTTAGAAACGTAGCGTTGAATGATCGGCTGGGTGCATTTGCACGTATGCGTCGGGTCGTTGAAATAACCGCATGGGCACGGGTTCATCGCGGCGACCAACATGAAGCTCGAAGGAAACGTCAACGACATCGCCGCGCGGCTGATGGTGACGCGCTGGTCTTCGAGCGGCTGGCGCAGCACTTCTAACACGCTGCGCTCGAACTCAGGCAATTCGTCGAGAAACAATACGCCGTGATGGGCGAGCGAGACTTCGCCAGGTCTGGGAATCGCGCCGCCGCCAATCAATCCGGCATCGCTGATCGTGTGGTGCGGCGAACGAAAAGGCCGCGTCGTCAACAGTCCGCGCGCGTCGGTGAATCCCGCGACGCTGTGAATCTTGGTGGTTTCGAGGGCTTCTTCAAAGGTGATGGGCGGCAAGATCGAAGGGATGCGTTTCGCCAACATCGTCTTGCCCGAACCGGGCGGGCCAATCAATAGAATGTTATGTCCGCCCGCCGTAGCGATTTCGATGGCGCGTTTGGCGGTCATCTGGCCGCGCACTTCGCGGAAGTCTATGGCGTATTGATCGGCGCTCGTGAGCAGTTCATCCAAATCAACCTTTAGCGGCGGCGGCGGTTCGGGTGAGTTCAGAATATCCACGACTTCGCGCAA
>JANNUY010001037.1:0-11209 GCA_031414155.1 Acidobacteriota bacterium | reverse complement strand
AATACGCTAACAAAAACGTAAGCGGTACGGTTATCGGTCTGGGGACTTCAACCGTTAACGGGCGAATGTTGCTTACGCGATGGGCGTTGGATAAGTGTGTGGTTCCCCTGGATAAAGTACCGGATGAATTGATTGATCAATCGCTTTCGACCACCAGTGTTGGCGGATTTCAGTTCAATGAAGTCTTTATTCACGGGAATTATCAGTTCTCCTTGGTGAGTAACGCTTTCACGTTCGGTACTGGCTTGCCGCTTGATCTGGTCGTTGACCGCAACAAACTGCTTGGCCCCTTTCAGGCTAGTGGTTCAGTTCAGCCCAACCCGACTCCCGCCATAACGACGTTGAATCCAGCCGCCATTAACGCAGGCAATGCAGATTTTCAGTTGACAGTGAATGGCAGCAATTTCGTCAACGGAGCCATCGTGCGTTGGAAGGGCGAAGACCGTACGACGACGTTTCAAAGCGCGACGCAATTGACGGCGCAGATTCGCGCGGCTGACGTAGCCACTGCGGGCACGGCACAAGTAACGGTATTCAATCCAGGTTCGGCAAGCGGCGGAGGCGGTACTTCCAATGCGCTGACCTTCACGATCAACGTGGTGCCGAATCCAACGCCCACCATCACAAACCTGAATCCCGCCGCCATTACCGCAGGCAATGCAGACTTTCAGTTGACGGTGAATGGCGGCAACTTCGTCAACGGAGCCATCGTCCGTTGGAACGGCACAGACCGTACGACGACGTTCCAAAGCGCGACGCAGTTGACGGCACAAATTCGCGCCGCTGACGTAGCGACTGCGGGTACGGCAGAAGTCAGGGTATTCAATCCAGGCTCGGCCAGTGGTGGCGGCGGTACGTCCAATCCGCTGACCTTCACCATCAACGTGGCGCAGAATCCGGTGCCGACGATTGCCACGTTGAATCCCGCCGCCATTAACGCAGGCAATGCGGATTTTACGTTGACGGTGAATGGCAGCAACTTCGTCAACGGAGCCATCGTGCGCTGGAAGGGCGAAGACCGTACGACGACGTTTCAAAGTGCCACGCAATTGACGGCGCAGATTCGTGCGGCTGACGTAGCCGCTGCGGGTACGGCGCAAGTAACGGTGTTCAATCCGCCTTCCGCCACTGGCGGAGGCGGTAATTCCAATGCGCTGGCGTTCACGATTGCTGCGAGTGCGGCGGCGCTGGTTAGTTCGATTAGTCCAGATTGGGTTTCAGTCGGTAGCGCCGATACGGTCTTGACGATCAAAGGCGCAGGTTTTGTCAGCGGCTCACAGGTACGCGTGCGAGGCGTTAAGCGTGGCGTCACATTGATCAATGACACTACGTTGCAAACCACACTGACCAAAGACGAACTGGCGACGGCGGGAACAGTCGCGGTGGCTGTCGTGAATCCGGGCGAGAGCGTCTCGAACGAAATCCCCTTCCTCATTGCAGAATTGGCCGCCAATGTTTCTGCCGCGAGTTATAGCAATCGCGGCCTGGCACCCGAAGCCATCATCGCGGCTTTTGGCGGTGGCGGACTGGCGACCGGCACGGAAGTGGCGGCGACCATTCCGTTGCCTGAAATCCTGCTGGGTACACGAGTGAAGGTGCGCGACAGTATTGGCACGGAACGTTTCGCGCCGCTGTTTTTTGTTTCACCAGGCCAAGTCAATTTTCTCTTGCCGACGGGTACGGCGACGGGCAAAGCGACGGTCTTTATCTCTGCGGCTGATGGACGCATTGCGGCAGAAAGCATTACGGTCACTTCGATAGGACCGGCGTTTTTCACCTCCAACGCCTCTGCTGAAGGAGTACCATCGGGATATTATTTGCGGGTACGCCCCGACAACACTCTCAGTAACGAGCCGATGGCAGAATACGACACAGCGAAAGCGAAGTGGGTTCCGGTGCCGATTGACGTAAGCACCAACGATTTGATTTTCCCGATCGTGTTCGGCACAGGCTTGCGCGGCATTAGCAATCTCAGTGTTGCGAGCGCCACGCTGGGCGGTGTCAACTTACCGGTGCTTTTTATTGGCAAAAGCGATCCTTTCGTCGGACTCGATCAAGTCAATTTGGGGCCGTTGCCGCGTTCGCTGGCCGGGCGTGGCGTTCTTAAATTGGAGTTTACTTTAGGCGGGCAAGCGGCGAATGTGGTTGAGCTTTCGATACGTTGACGATTCGTTGTTGTAGCTTCAAAGAAAAAGAAAAAGAAACTCACGCGAAGCCGCAAAGACGCGAAGCGAAGCAAAACCAAAAAACACAGCATAAGCTCTTTGCGGCTTTGCGGCTTTGCGTGAAATGTTTTTCTTGAAATCTATGGTTTCTGACAGTCCGACGGATATGAAACGAACGAAGACAATGTCGGTAGTTTTTTCAGGGCTGCGCTCGCCCGGCTGGAGCTGGTTGGGCGGGTTAAGTGTCTTTGTCCTTTTGATCCTTTGGGTGCTTTGGGTGGCAGCGTTCGGGTTGAATCGCGTCGCATTGCCTACGACAAATGCGCAAACGCCTTCAGTTAAACCGCAATTGATTTTGCAAACCGGACACGCTGCCAAAACCGATGCTATCGTCTTCAGCCTTGATGGCCGATTGCTTGCCACGGGCAGCGCCGACCGTACCGTCAAACTTTGGGACACCGCCAACGGCAACGAGTTACGTACGTTGCCGGTCGGCATCGGCGCAAAGGCGTTGGCATTCAGCCCTGACGGCCAAACGCTCGTGGTCGGCGGCACTGATGGCGCTTTGCAATGGTGGGACGTGACGCTCGGCGAAAAGAAAGAAAGCGCCAAGGCCGATGCGACCGTTGTCACCGCGTTGGCCTTCAGCCCGGACGGACGCTGGCTCGTTATGGGCGGACTGGCTGACGCCGCGCTCAAAGTCTGGGACGCCACGACGCGGCAGCGCGTACGCGAAATCACCGGCTTGAGCGAGTGGATTACGGCGCTGGCCTTTTCGCCCGACGGCGCGCGGCTCGCCGCAGGCAATGCCGTCGGGGCGGCGAAAAGTTGGAGCTTCGCGGACGGGCACGAACAGTTCGCCTTCAACGCACATCGCGGTCGCGTACGCACCATGAGCTTTTCGGCTACGGGCGAAACGCTCGCCACCTGCGGGCAGGACGGCGCGGTGCGTTGGTGGAACACGAATGATGGAAAGTTGCGGCAACAATACGCCGCTCGCGTGTCGCCTATCGTCAGCCTGCGGTTTGTCGCGCCATCTAATCAATGGCTGGTGTGCGCCGACGATCACCAACTCTCACGCCACAACGCTAACGGCGGTGCCGCGCTCGCCATACAAACCGAAGCCAACATTCTCAATCGTTATGAAAGCGCGGCCTTCAACGCAGACGGCGAACAACTCGCCGCCTGCGATGGTACGCGCAATGTCACGTTGCGTGCGACCACAGGTAACCGCGCGACGGTCGCGCTCGACAGTCGGGTGAATCCGGTCAAGGCCGTCACGATTAGCGGTGACGGACGCTGGCTCGCGTTCGGCCATCAGGACGCTACGGTGACGTTATGGGAAACCACTGCGGGGCAACCGGCGGCAACGCTGGCGAATAACGCTGGCAGCGTGAATGCGCTGGCTTTCAGTCCCGACCATCAGATGCTGGCGGTGGGCAGTTACGGCGGCGTCGTGCAGCTTTGGAACGTCGGCGAATTACGCGAGACGCGCCGCTGGAACGCGCATAACGCAGGCATCAACGCGCTGGCTTTCACGCCCGACGGTAAACAACTCATCACCGCCAGCGTAGATCGTTCGCTCAAAAGCTGGGATGCCGAAAGTGGCACGGTACTCGGAAG
This sequence comes from Acidobacteriota bacterium, assembly GCA_031414155.1. Classification (GTDB taxonomy): domain Bacteria; phylum Acidobacteriota; class Blastocatellia; order RBC074; family RBC074; genus JACPYM01. Next base: position 7,421 of record JANNUY010001037.1, on the reverse strand, counting down.
TTTCGCGGCGCATAAACGCGATGTGAGTGCGTTGGCGCTCACCGCCGAGGGGCAACGGTTGTATTCCGCCGGAGCCGACGGCGCGGTCATCGCATGGGATATGGCAACGCGCCAACCGCTGGCGCAGTATCAAGTCGAAAACCCTGCCGAACTTTTCGCGCTGGCTTTGAGCCACAACGGCCAATGGCTCTCCACCGGCGGCGCGAATAACGTTGTATCCCTGATCGAAACCGCTACGGGCCGCGTAGCCAAAACGTTGCGCCTGACTGAAACGTCATCGCCGTTTGAGCGCGTCCTGAGCCTGCAGTTTTCCAACGACGATCAAACCCTGGCGGTCGGACACAGCGACGGCACGCTCGCGCTGTGGGATGCCAACGCAGGCACGGTGCTTACGCGGTTGAACGGGCACACTGGCGCGCTGAACGGCTTGGCATATGCACGCGAAGGCGGCTGGTTGCTCTCAGGCAGCGAAGACGGCAGCGTCAGGTTGTGGCAAGCGCCAGCAGCTTCTAACTCGGCTAACTCTGCCGCGACTGCGCCGAACGCTGTAACAGAAGCTGCCACGTTGCTGGCTGCGCGTGGCGAATGGCTGGTCGTTACGCCTGCGGGATTTTTCGATGGCTCGCCGCTGGCGTGGCGACAAGTGTTGTGGCGGCTCACGCGCGAAACCGCCGCCGTCGCCCCGGTAGAGATTTTTTTCAACGAATACTTTTACCCTGAATTGCTGGCGACCGTGTTCGGCAAACGCCCCTTGCCGTCGCGCGAAAACATCTCGCAACGCGACCGCCGCCAACCGCAGGTAGAGCTTTCCGTTCTCTCTGTCGCGGCAGAACCTGTTGCCACTCGCACCGTCACCGCGCGCCTCAAAATTCGGGAAGCGGCGGCTGACGCCACGCATCCGCAAGGCAGCGGAGCGAGCGACGTACGACTTTTTCGCAACGGTTCGCTCGTCAAGATTTGGCGCGGCGATGCCTTGCGCGGGCAAAGCGAAGCGACGCTCGAAACTCAGGTAACGCTAATGGCTGGCGAAAACCGTTTGACGGCGTATGCCTTCAACCGCGCAAATGTGAAAAGCGGCGACGCCGCACAACTGGTCACAGGTGCTGAATCGTTGCGACGACGCGGTACGGCGTATCTGTTGGCGGCGGGGCTGAATCAGTACTCTAATCCGGGTTTCAACCTGAGCTTCGCCGTCGCTGACGCCGAACTCTTTTGCGCTGAATGGCAAAAGCAACAAGGGCTGCTGCAAAACTTCGAGCGCGTCGAAACGGTTTTGCTAACCAACGAACAGGCAACAAAAACGAATCTGCTCGCAGCTTTGCAACAACTCGGCGGCGCGAAGGTTACGAATCCCGCTTTGCCCGCTTTGCCCGCTGCGCTGGCGAAATTGCATAATGCCCAACCCGAAGATGCCGTCATCGTTTATTTCGCCGGACACGGTGTCGCCGCCGAACCGCGCTTTTATCTTTTGCCGCACGAACTGGGTTACCGCGGCGCGCGGGACGCGCTCACGCCCGCAGGCTTGAAAGAGATTTTGCGCAACGGCATTTCAGATCAGGAACTCGAACAGGCTTTCGAGACGATTGATGCGAGTTATTTGCTGCTGGCGCTGGATGCCTGCAACTCAGGACAGGCGCTGGAAGCTGAAGACCGGCGGCGCGGCCCAATGAATACGCGCGGCTTGGCGCAATTGGCTTATGAGAAAGGATTGAATATCCTCGCGGCTTCGCAAAGCTATCAAATCGCCAATGAGAATAAAACGCTGGGGCATGGTTATTTGACTTACGCCTTGATTGAGGAAGGCGTAAAAAAACTGGCTGCCGATAGGCGTCCGCGTGACGGGCAAGTTTGGTTGCGGGAATGGCTCGATTACGCCACCCAAGCCGTTCCGCAATTACAGGAGCGTTACGTCAATCAACGCATCCCAACCGGGCAGACCGGACGCGAAATCAGAACCAGACGCTTGACCGCCTTGCGCGAAGTGCAACGCCCGCGTATTTTTTATCGCCGTGAGATTGAAGCGCCGCCGCTGGTGATTGCGCGCCAAGTGCCTTAAAAAAGCCCTAAAAACAACCTAAAAGCGGCAAGTTTCATAAATCGCCAAAAGTACCTAACAGTTGTAACGACAGTTTCCTGGAAGGCTTGTTGCAAAGACAGGACTTACGCGACCGTGCCGTCTATGAAGCTTTCAAACTGTTAGCTGGCTAATGAAACTTGCCCTAAAAGCAAATGGATACAACCCCTAAAACATCTGGTGATACCCAAATACTCCGAGCCATGGACACCATACTTGATGAGCCGCTGGACGTGCGCGCCACGCCCTTTGCCGGTGCTTTGCTCAATGATCGCTACGAAATTCAGGGCGAACTGGGCCAGGGCGGCATCGGGATAGTTTATCTGGCGCGTGACCGCCGCGTGAAAGATCGCTTGGTAGTCATTAAAACTTTACTTGAAACCTCCAACCGCTCTACGCAAGCAGCGTGGATTCGCCGTCACTTCGAGGGTGAAATCACAGCTCTGGCCCTCATTGATCACCCTGGCGTGGTCAGCGTCACTGACAGAGGTGCGTTACCCGATGGAAACCCTTTTTTCGTTATGCAATACGTCAAGGGCGTTTCGTTGCGCACCATCCTGAATAACACCAAGCGACTGTCCCTTGCGCAATGCGGTTCATTGGTGCGTCAGATCAGCCAAGCCTTACAAGCCGCGCACGATAAAGAGGTTATTCACCGCGATCTCAAACCTGAGAACGTGATGATTCACACCGACGATCATCAAGATGAACGGGTCGTACTCATTGATTTCGGCATCGCGTCGGTTGGTAAAGGGAAATTGTATGATTCCCACAACACGGATAAAACCGCCGTGGCTGGTTCGTTACCCTATATGGCCCCCGAACAACTTGAGGGGAAACCTGTATACGCGAGCGACACCTGGGCGTTGAGTGTAATCGCTTATGAATGCCTTACCGGCCAACGGCCTTTTACCGCTCACATGCCGGTTGAGTTATTTCAGCAACAGCAAACGGGGAATGTCACTCCGCCACAACAACTCAGGACAGATTTGCCTGACGATGCGGCGCAATTGTTATTAACAGCGTTGTCCTTTAACCCGCTGCTGCGTCCAATTCGCATAAGGGATTTCGGCGAAGCCCTGGACGCCGCCTTACACACTTCGTCCGCAAACGACCGCTCTACTGCCTCCACGACTGTGCTGTCGCTGGCAGGCGACGAAAACAAGTCTGTACCAACTCCGCCCACCCCAGAGCCGTCGCCACGCAATTTAAAAAATTGGCTGCTCGGCGCTGTTTCACTGCTCGTAATCTTGTTGGCGTCGTATTGGCACTATTGGAATATTCCCAAAAAAAAGATTATCACTCCGCCTCAGCCCGTGATAGCTGAAAAGGTCTTGGGTTATTCGCTCTCTGTGTTAAATGCCGATAACAAAAAAGGCCAACCAACTGAATTGGCCGGAGAAATGCTATTTACCGGTAAGTTATTTTTACGGCTGAATGTAGTAAGTAAAAAAAATGGCTACCTATACCTGGTAGATGAAGGCCCTGAGTTATTGCGCGGTTTACCGCATTATATTTTCCTCTACCCTGCCCCTGATTTGGCTGAAACTCATTTGACAGCCGGGCGAATTATTTACTTGCCCGACGAAAGCATCACTAAGGGTTTTAAGGTGGACAGCACCGGCACCGATAAACTCTGGCTCATCTGGTCGGCAGAACCTTTGCCAGTGCTAGAGGAATTGCGCGCGTGGTATGAAAAAAATCAACAATTCCCTGGCGAAATCGCCGATTCAAAAGACGTGCAACGCTTTCAAGAGTTTTTGCAAAAAAATCTTGACGCGGCGCATCCCGTCGCCGAAAAAGGCGAACGGCAAACGCAACTTAAGCTAGCGCCATCGGCTCGGCTACTGGTTCATTTAATTAAAATCTCTCATGCTTAACGCTGAGAATTTTCGAATTAGGAGTATGGTTATGAAAAAAATAACTCGCTGGAGTTACTTGATTATTTTTTTACTACCGCTGTTTTTTTGCCTGCTTCTCCCAATCGGGTCGAGTCGGGCGCAAAAAAACAAGCCTGCCACTGTGGTTAAAGACGAAGAAAGCGGGCGGGGAATTTGGCCTCCCACCTATCGTGAACCGAAACCCAAAATAGTGAGTCCTGGGGTTTATCAACGAGCGAGTGCAGAAAAAAACCATGAAGTCGCCATTAAAGGTCGGCGGGATAATACCGTTGGAGTTACGTTATGGCGTTTGCGCGCGCCCAAGGCGGCGGAACAAGTCGCTCTCGAAAGCGGTCGCATGGTAGGTATCAAAAATGGCAAGCAACAAGAACAAGTGCCTGAACGGGTATCGAGCGACACGGTGTTTAGCCTTAGGCAAGACTGGCGAATGGGCATCGAAGCACCACGGACTGGTTACCTTTATGTGATTGATCGGGAATCCTATGCCGACGATACGCTAGGCGAACCTTATTTGATTTATCCGCAATACCCTGAGCAAAGAAAAAATCGCCTGACGGCTGGCGTCTTGACCGAAATTCCTAATCAGGAAGCCGCAGAAGCCGTGTTCACATTTTTGCCCTCTCCCACGGGGCGCGCCGTAACTGCTGAAGTCTTGGTGATTTTGCTTACGCCTACACCGCTTAAGGGCTTACCTAACAGCGACGAGGGGCGTCCGATCAAACTAGATGCGTCAGTAGTGAAAGAATGGGAAAAGGCTTATAGCGCACAAATCGAGAAGTATGAACTAAAGAATGGGTCGGGGCAGACTTACACGCGCGCCGAACAAAAAGCGGGCGGCAAAACCCCCATTAAATTAAAGGCGGCAGACCCCTTACCCCAGACGGTATTTCGCATTGGAAATAAGCCGGGGCAACCACTAATTCTCAAATTGCCGCTCCAAGTCGAGCAAAGGAAATAGCACCTAGGGGTGAAATGGACTGAGAGAGGAATCTCAAGCACGACACCGGGAGCGACACTTTCATGCAATGCGGCATTACTTCTTTCAGGCGGAAAGTATCGAATTGAACGGACAAACGATGCGGCGACCCTCACGCTCCTTGGCTTTCAAACACAATCTTTACGGGACGCTATCCTCGCACGCAACCCGAAACCCTCTTTCATTACCGAGTTAGTGTCAAAAGTCGCGGGAATTGATTCTTGCGTAGCTCGTTAAAACTGCCCGTTGTTACGCCGGTAATTTCACCTGTGCGCATTTTTCTGAGCCGTTAAACCGCAGCCATTTCTTTTCTTGTTTGAGCAGCAGTTGCCAGATCAAATGGACGCCGGATTTCACCGTACGAAAGCGTTTGGCCGCATCCGTGCGCAAGCGTACTGCCGCAAAAGGGCTTTCGATGACGTTACTGGTGCGCAGATGCCGCCAGTGTTCGCTCGGATAATCGTAAAAATTCAATAACCGTTCCAGATGCTCTTCCAGATTCGCCGCCGCGTTCGGATAGGGTTTGCGCCAGTCGATAATTAACTGTCGCGCCAGCTTTTCCGCCGCACTGCGTGAAGAAGCTCGTTGCATCGCGCGCAGCCGCTGCACCGCTTCGGGGTGTTCTTTTTTCGGCAATTTATCCAGCAGGTTGCGCGTCTTGTGCAACCAGCACAGTTGCTGCCGCGTCAACGGAAAGACTTCGCGCAAGGCCGCCCAGAAGCCCAACGCGCCATCGCCAATCGCCAGCGCAGGCAGATTCAAACCGCGCTTTTTCAAATCGCCGAGCACGTCCAGCCAGCTTTCTTTCGACTCGTGGTAACCTTCGCGTAAGCCTAAAAAATGTTTGCGACCACTCGTGTCTACGCCGATCACAATCAAGAGACAGGATTTTTCGTCGCCTACGCCCGCCGCCAAATAGAGCCCGTCCGCATACACGTACACGAACGTGTCAGTGATCTCGCGCTGTTGCCAGACGATGAACTCTTCCTTGAACTGCTGGTTCAAGCGCGACACCGTACTGGGTGAAAGCGCCGCTGTCGCGCCTAACAAATGGCGCAACGCAGGCTCGAAATCCCGCGTCGCCAAGCCTTCAATGAACAACTGCGGAAACAACGTATCCAAGGCTTGAGACCTTTTCTGATAAGGTTTCACCAGTTTGGACTGAAACTTCTGACCCACCGGCTCGTCGCTCACGCGCGGCACTTTGACCGGTACAGCACCGCTGCCCAGCGTAATCTTCCGTTCGGGCAAATAGCCGCTGCGATAACCCGTCGCGCTGCCTTTGCGTTCATAACGCTTACGCTGCAAGTAGGCTTCCACTTCTTCTTCCAACGCGCTTTGCAACATGCGTTGCGCTCCCAAACGCGCCAAACTTTCCAGCGGGTCTACCGCCGTCTCGGTCGTCACCCACGACCTTTCCTGATATGCTTCACTCATCGCGTATTCCTCGTTGAACGTTGCCGCAGGCGCAACAACGTGTTTGTTGATAAAAGGTTTTCAACGAGGATACGCGACACCTCTTTCAATCAGCAATTTCCACAACTTCCTACACTACCTCTCATTACCTTTACCAAAAATGGTAATTCACTAACCGCTGAGTGGAATGGTCTTCTCATTGCGAAGAAACCCAATGGCTCGCTAAACGAGGTTATTCAGCCTGGCACCCAACCTCCAAAAGCGGTCATGTTTAACCACGTAATTTAATTTGTCAGAACTGCGAGCGGAAAAAGCACCTCATGGTTTCAAAGTTCAAAATCAATTTTATTAGACGATAAAGTCGGTTATCGTCTTGCAAATGAAGAGCAAGCAACCCTCCACCGCATTGGTCATAAAAGGGGCGTCAAAGGAACTTTCGACGCTTCCCATAACCTCGCCCGCCGTCGCCGTGCTGACTCGCGCCGGGGGCAACGCCACTTTTGCCGCCGAAGAGTTTTTCAAAGCGACGATCAACAACGAACACACGCGTCGGGCCTATGGCCGGATCGTCAACCGCTTTTTGGTTTGGTGTGATGAACACGATATAGAATTGCGCATGGTCACGCCGGGTCTGGCCGGGGAATACATCGAGTCGCTCGACGGTTCGGCTCCCACCAAGAACCAAGCGCTCGCGGCGCTGCGGCATTTCTTTGATGCGCTCGTTACACGTCATGCTGTGCCGTTGAATTCCTTCGCCTCGGTGCGCGGCATCAGGCACTCGGTTAGTGAAGGGAAGACGCCGGAGATTTCAATCGATCAAGCGCGCCGTCTCTTTAAGTCAGTGGATGTCTTGAACGTGGTTGGCCTGCGGGATCGCGCCGTGCTGGGCGTACTCGCGTATACCGGCGCGCGCGTGGGCGCGGTCGCCAAATTGCGCTTCTGTGATTACCGGAATTTAGGCGAGCAAAGAGTGCTGCGCTTTCGGGAGAAGGGCGGTAGGGAGAGGGAAATACCTGTGCGGCATGATCTGGAAGTCTGGCTCAATGAATACATC
>JANNUY010001036.1:0-4781 GCA_031414155.1 Acidobacteriota bacterium | reverse complement strand
TGCTGAAAGTGAAAGCAATAGGCTGGCTAGCAATGCGAGCGAACCTGTTAGTTTGCGAAGGTTGAATTGCATAACGAATGTCCTCTTGTTGAAACGATCAGACTTCGGCTTGCCAGGAGCCTGATACAACCCATCTTCTGGAGAGGCTGAAATAATGCGCAGCCCCACCCCGTTTGTGGTGACGATTGCCAGCGAATTGCTAGAAAGTTTTTTTACGCTACTTGAGGCGCAAGGTTGACGCAGCAGGTCTGCCCGTCGTTTAAGAAACTGCGAAATCGGCGGCATACTGCCACAAGGCTGCGTTGCTGGGTAGTCTTACGGCGAAAGCAAGCCGAATTTTTCATGCACGTTTACTTTTCTCTGCAATCAATCGGACAAGGTTTAGGCTTCGTGTTAGCAGGCTGGGCTATCGCGGCCTGTGTTTATTATCTGGCGGCTAACGCAGCAGTGTTCCTTTGGTGGCTTGATGGACGGAGGCAACGGACACTGCCTGCTTTTACGCCGCCCGTCACGATCCTCAAACCTTTATGCGGAGCAGAAGCCGAAGCCGCAGAAGTCTATGCCACGCTCGCCAGTTTTTGCCGCCTCGATTATCCGTCTTATCAAATCGTCTTTGCCGTACAAGACCCGCGCGATCCAGTCATCTCTATCGTCGAACGATTGCGCGCAGACTTCCCGAAACGCGACATCGAGCTGGTCATAGATCAAACAATTCATGGTTACAACGGCAAAGTCTCGAACCTGCAAAACGCTTTAGTTGTCGCCAAGCACGACGTATTGCTCATTGCCGATTCTGACATTCGCGTAACGCCTGATTACCTGCGCCGTGTGGTTGCGCCGTTGCAAAACCCGCAAGTCGGTATGGTCACGTGCCTCTACCGCGGCGTAGGCGCAAAGACCTTCGGCGACCTGCTCGAAAATCTCGGCCTCGCTTCGTCGTTTGCGGCTGAAGTTTTTACGGCGCGCATCGTGCAAGGCGTGAAGTTCGCGTTCGGCGCGACCATCGTGATGCGGCGCGCTACGCTTGAGAGCATTAGCGGATTCGCTGCGATAGCCGATCACTTGGCGGATGATTACGAACTCGGCCATCGCGTAGCCACGCAATTCAAACAGCAAGTCGTACTTTCAGAATGCGTCGTAGACCACGTCGCCAACGGTGCGACGTTGAGCGAAATGTTCAAGCATCAACTGCGCTGGATGCGCGCCATTCGTGTCTCGCGTCCGGCAGGTTACGCCGGATTGCTCGTGACTTACGGTACGGTGACGGCGAGCTTGGCGTTGCTGGCGAGCGTGTTCAGTCCGTTGGCGTGGCGCTTGTGGTTCGTGACGATGGCGTTGCGAATGTCGGCGGCTTTTATCGCAGGCTTTGTCGCACTGCATGATCGCACTTTGCTGAAATGGTTTTGGCTCTTGCCGTTGCGCGATGGGTTGGCGTTCGTGGTTTGGCTGGTTGGTTTTTTCGGCAACGAAATCAATTGGCGAGGCAAGCGGTTGCGCGTGCTGCGCGGCGGAAAGTTGGTTTCGCACAAAAACGATTTAGCAAAACCATCTTTCCGACCTTGACGCTGTAAGCATGAGCCGACATACTGCGCGCGCTTTGCAGGGGAATTCTGTCGCTTAATTCGAGCAGGATAATTCAAGAGAGCGCGCAAACACTTGCAGTAACACAATCAATCAACCATAGCGCGCCGCATCTCACAGTCATCCAAAGGCTGTGTTCGCAATTCTTTCACCACTTTGAGATCAAAAATCACGGACGAGCTTCGTCCACAACAGGAGGGTTTCTCTATGACTACGTTTGCACGCCGGTTTGTTTGGCTGGCTTGCGGGTTGATGGCTTTGTCGGCACTGGTCACGGCGCAAGATTTTCGCGCGACGATTACCGGACGCGTGACTGACGCCAACAAGGCCGCCGTTCCCAACGCACAAGTGCAGGTGAAAAGCATCGGCACGAATGAAGTAACCACTGCTACCACCAGCAGTGAAGGCAATTACAAAGTACCGTTTTTGCGACCGGGCTTTTATTCTGTCACGGTCGAAGTCACGGGCTTCAAAAAGGCTACGCGCGAAAATATCGAATTATCCGGCACGCAGTTAGCGACTATTGACGTCGTGCTCGAAGCGGGCAACGTCAGCGATCAGGTCACGATCACGGGCGATGCCGCTGTGATTGAAACTGCTTCGGCAGATCGCGGTGGTGTCATTGACCAACAAAAAGTACTGGAACTGCCGCTCAACTCGCGTAACCCGTTTATGCTCGGTGTCTTGGCTCCGGGCGTGAATTTCAACGGCGCTTCGATTTGGCAACGTCCCTTCGACAACGGTGCGATTGCGCAATGGACGATCAATGGCAGCCAACAGAACGGCAACGAATTCCTGCTTGATGGCGCTCCGAACAACGGACAAGCGGGCGGCAACAACATCGCTTATGTGCCGCCGGTAGATTCAGTGCAGGATTTCAAAATCATGACCAACACGTATGACGCTCAGTACGGCAAAACGTCCGGCGGCATCATCAACGTGAGCCTGCGTTCGGGTACGAATCAATTGCACGGTTCAGTATATGAATTCCTGCGCCGCGAGCCGCTGGACGCGACTGACTTTCGGTTGAATGCGCGCAACCAGCCCAAGGCTTTGCATTATCTCGATCAATACGGGTTCCTACTGCATGGGCCGATCTATGTGCCGAAAATTTATAACGGCAAAGACAAGTCCTTCTTCATGTTCAATTACGAAGGTTACCGCGAAGGCGTGCCGCAGCCGTTGACGTTGTCGGTGCCGCAGCCGGAATTTCTAAACGGTGATTTCAGCAAACTGGTCGACGCGGCTGGCCGACCGATTGTTATTTACGATCCGTTGACCGGCAATGACGCGAATAACTTTGCGCGCACTCCGTTTGCCGGGAACATCATTCCCACCAACCGTCTCAATCCGGTGGCGCAAAAGATTTTGGGATACTTCCCGAAACCCAATGTGACGACGCCGGGTCAGGCTTATTCGCGCTCTAATTTCTTCCTGTCGCCAAATATCGCCACCGACGCTTTCTATAACTGGACGGCGAAAGTTGACCAACAGTTCAACGAGAAGCACCGGATGTATATGCGTTTCGCCAAAAACGACCGGCGCGAAAACCGCAATGAAAACGGCGTTATTGATCGAGTAGGCGAATGCTGTCAGTTACCGTTCAAACGCCTCAACGATGCATTTGTCGCCGACCATCTGGCGAATTTTTCACCGACGCTTATCTTCAACTTCCGCGTTTCGTTCAACCGCTTTGAAGAAAAAGGCGTGTCCGATGAAAACCTCGGTTTCGACCAAACCCAGTTGGGCTTTAGTTCGGCATTGGTTAACGCGTTGCCAGGCACCAAGACCTTTGGGGTTTATCAATTGGGCGATGGTTACAGTTCTGTTGGTCGTTATCCCGGCAACAACCTGACGAATACGATTGCCTCGCATCCTAACTTTACTTGGATTCGCGGCTCGCAAACGTTTCGCGGCGGCGTGGATATGCGCTGGACGCAATACATTTTGCGCAACGAAGGCAATCCGCTGCGCCTGACGGCTGAACGCCGCTACACGCAACAACGTTGGGATCAAGCCGACGCGCAAAGTGGCAACAGCATCGCGGCTTTCTTGCTGGGTTACACAGGAGGTGTGGTTGATTACAACCTGTTCCCGACGACGCTTGGTGCTTATTACGCTCCGTGGGTTCAACAAGACTGGAAGGTCAACCGCAAGTTGACGCTCAATCTCGGTATGCGCTGGGATATTAATACGCCGCCGAATGAACGTTATAACCGCATCAATCGTGGTTTTGACGCGAGTTCGGTCAGTCCGATTAATGCGCTGATTAATCGCACAGGCACTTCACCTTTCGCCACCTTCCCGCAGGTGAAAGGCGGATTGCTGTTTGCCGGCACGAGTGGTTCAGCACGCAATGCCTCGACTACCGATTGGAACAACTTTCAACCGCGTATCGGTGCGGCTTATCTGCTCAAAGACAAAATCGTGTTGCGCGGAGGTTGGGGCTTGTATTTTGTGAATCCGAGTAACGATTACCTGCAATTCAATGGCTTCCAGATCACGACTGACATTGTGAGTTCCAACAATAGTGGGCGTAATCCGATGGCAAACACGGTGGGGAATCCTTTCCCAACAGGCTTTACCGTACCGGCAGGGGCCGCGGCGGGACTGAACACCTTTGTCGGGCGCGCCCCCAACTTTGTCAACCAGGGATTCCAGTTGCCGAAAGTGCATCAGTTCTCGTTCGGCATTCAGTATCAGATGCCGTGGGAATCGAAGCTGGAAGTTTCTTACGTCGGCAACCGCACGGTGAGCCTGCAAACGAACCGTCCGTTTAACGAGCCGGATTTGGCTTTGCGCCAAAAGTGCAATCCGCTCGAAGGCGGCAATCCGACATTCTGTAACGAACTGCTACCCAATCCTTTCTTTGGGTTGGAGCCTTTCCGTGGCACGGCGCGCTTTACTAACCCGACGCTTTCGCGTTGGGAACTCTCGCGGCCTTATCCGCAATTCGGGCGCATCCAGTCATACAATGCAAACGAAGCGCACGCGAGCTATCATTCGTTGCAAACTAAACTGGCGCGGCGTTTCAGCGACGGACTGGATTTCACCGTGGCCTACACTTTCGCCAAAACGATTGACGACATTTCGGGCATCTCATCCGGGCCGACGATTCAGGTGCCGAACTATCAGAATTACTACAATCGCCGCGCTGACAAATCACTCTCGACTTTCGACGTGAAGCACCGCCTTATCGG
>JANNUY010001035.1:0-5675 GCA_031414155.1 Acidobacteriota bacterium | reverse complement strand
CGACGGAAGAGTGCAACAGAGAATAGACAGCCCGAACGGCAACTAACGGTAACGCTAGCGGCGCGTGGGCGATGGTGAAACGGTGAGGTACTGGCTTCACCAGCAACGGTGGCGACATCGTTGGCTAGGCAAACCCCCTGCGGTGCAAGACCAAATAGGGCGATGATTTGAGTTGGTCCGACTCAGTGCCGGTGCAAACCGGACGCTTCGCCGGGTAGGTTGCAAGAGCGTTTCAGTAATGACGCGCCTAGACGAATGATCATCACTCGCAAGAGTACAAAATTCGGCTTATAGATCAGCTCTGCGGCAGTTGTCGGTAGTCAGTTGTCGGTGGTCGGTTTTCCGATTCGACAACCGACCACCGACTACCATTTCAAATCTTATGCGTAAATTTTTTGAACTGCTGCAAACAAAAGGTTCGCTGGCGCTGGTTGGCCTGTTGATCGGCCTGTTCTGCGGGTTTCGCGTAGCCAACACGCGCTTTCGCGCCGCCCAGGAATTGCTGAAAGTCGCCGCCGTCACGACGACGAATCCTGGTGCGAGCGGTGAATCAAATGCGGTGCAGGAGCAAACGTCGCAACTGCTTGAAGCAGCCAAAGCCAACCCGAATGACTTTGATGCGCAGATGGCAGCGGCAGATCAGTTCCTGCAAATCCGGCGGGCGGAAGGCGCGCTGCCTTACTTGACGCAAGCCAACAAGCTCAAGCCTGAAGACCCGCGTCCGATGTCGGCGTTGGCTACGTCGTATTTGTTGACGAGCAAATATCCAGAAGCGATTCAATGGGCGCGCGCCGCACTCAAGCGCAAGCCCGAAGACCTCGGGAGCAAAGTCATTTTGATGTTCTCGCTCATCGAATCACGCCAGCAACTCGGCGAAGCGGAAAAGCTGCTCACCGAAATCGAAAAGGTCAAACCGAACGACGACATTCTCAATGACGCGCGCCGTGCGTTGGCTGAAGCTAAAGCGGGCGGCGTTACGCCGCCGACTGCCGCTGTGACAGATGCTCCGGTGGCGGGGAAAAAATCTACGCTCGATCACGGCCCGGCGATTGAGAAGCCTTAGGCTAAGTAAACTTGATGATTTGAAAAACCTGTCAGGCTGATGAGCTTTTACGTTGCGCTTTCCGGCATGAACTTGTGAAAGCAAGCAGCGACCAGGTTTGAGGAACCGCTTTCTTGGGCTTTTTGTTCAAACTTATTTTTTACACGCTGGTTTTCGCGTTCGTCGTTTATGTATTCAAGATGATTGCGCGGCTGGCTTTTAAGGTACGCGCCACTGTCACCGATGTGAACAAGTTGAAAGAGGCTATGCGAGCCGCAGGACAAGCGGTTGGTGGGCAAGGCCGCCCGACGGTGAGCGCCGAGATGGTGCGTTGTAAGGAATGCGGTTCGTTTGTTGCAGCCAAAGAAGCCGTTGTCGTGTCAGTAAGCCAGCGCAAAGAAACCTTTTGTTCGCGTGAATGCATGCAAAAGCATGCGGCGTAAGGTTTTGTTCAGTCTCTTTTTCTCTCTTTTTCAGCTCGGTAAAATTTTACAGTATCAAGAACTCATATTCATTTTAGACAGCTATCTTATTCGCAGTAGCAGTTCGTTATTTCGCTAAACCACTTTTGGCTGAACGCGAGCGCGTAGCCGTATTGAGCGTTACGTTCAGTCCAGCGTAAGAACCGTCCCAACCAAACCAAAGGAGTAAGCTCATGTCTTTTTCAGCCCCACAATGGCGTTTGTCATTAGGCGTTTTGTGCGCCGTCACATTTTTCGTAATCAGCTTGTTGTGTCTCCCTGATTTCTCTGCCGCCCTGACCACACAAGGGAAGTTGGCGCAAGGGAAACGCACGCCAGCCAGTCGTCCCGCACGTCGCAAAGCGAAAGCCAAAAGCGTTAAGCCATCAGCGAATTCAAACCTATCTGGCCTATCTGGCCTATCGGGCGCGCAGCCGGTCGCTACGCCGATTGACCCCAACCTAGAAGAAGAATGGAACATCGGCGGCGACGACCTCGGCGCGGGCGGAGCCGGCGCAAAGGAAGGTTTGAAAGGCGCAGGTGCTGACATGCCCGGCGAAGCGATGGACTATTTCATCAAGCGCCGCTTGCCCGCAGGCGAAACAGAATTGCCGATGGAGCGTTACCTCGAAGCGCAAGCCGCGATAGAGCAGATGCCGCTTTATTCGACGGCGGAAAATCGGATGGTGGCTTCGCGGGCTGATTTGAAATCGCTCGCGCCTGAACAGCAACGGCTTGGTACGTGGACGTGGTTAGGGCCGGGCAATATCGGCGGACGCACGCGCAGCATCATCTTTAACCCGCAAGACCCGAACGTGATTTATGCCGGAGCCGTCACGGGCGGCGTATTCAAATCAACCAATGCGGGGCAATCGTGGATTCCCCTGACTGATTTGATTGCGCACGTCTCGGTCAGCTCGCTGGCGATGGAACCGAACAACCCGAACGTGATTTATGCCGGTACGGGCGAAGGCTATGAGGTTGGCTCTTCCAACGGCGTCAACATCACGGGTTCCTATCGTGGGCTGGGTATTTATAAAACCAGCGATGCCGGAGCGACCTGGACGCGCTTGCCTAACACGAACACGGCGGATTTTTACTACATCAATGACTTGGTGATTAGCCCGACCACGCCGCAACGGGTTTATGCCGCGACTTCGACGGGCGTGTGGCGTTCAGATGACGCAGGGCAAATCTGGTCACGGGTTCATAACCCCACTTTGCGCGGTGGCTGCCTTGATTTGGCGATTCGCACCGATGCGGCAACCGATGTCGTACTGGCTTCGTGCGGAACGCTCTCGCAGGCGCGCCTTTATCGCAACGGCGATGCGGGCAGCGCCACCGGCACCTGGAATGAAGTGTTGGCCGACACCGGCATGGGACGCACAGCGATTGCCTTTGCGCCTTCAAACCAAAACATAGCTTATGCGTTGGCGGTCGCTTTCACCGGCACGTTTACCAATTCGTTGCACGCGGTCTTTCGCTCGACCGATGGCGGCGCAACCTGGACGGCGCGCACCCGCAACACCGACCCCAGCAAAATCAATCGCGCGATTCTTTCAGATCCGGCGCGGGCCACAGCAATTGATTGCGGCATCGGCACGGCGGATTCCATCAGTGGGCAGGGATGGTATGACTTGGCGCTGGCGGTTGACCCGGCGGACGAAAACCGCGTGTGGGCGGGCGGCATTGATTTGGCGCGCTCTGACGACGGCGGCGCGAATTGGGGCATTGCCGGGTTCGCTTATGAATACACGCCGACCGGCGGGCTGGTTTATGGCAAGCCGAATCAGGTTCATCCCGACCAGCATTTCATCACCTTTCATCCGCAATATAACGGTACGACTAACCAGCAAGCATTTTTCGGCAATGACGGCGGCGTTTATCGCAGCGACAACGCACGCGCCAAAGTCGGCACCGGTGTGACAGGCGCTTGCAATCCGGCGAATTCAGAAGTGCGTTTCGTGCCGCTCAACAACGGTTACGGCGCGACGCAATTTTATCAAGGCGCGGTCTTCCCCGACGGCAAATCATATTTCGCCGGTGCGCAAGACAACGGCACGTCGCTGGGCACTGACGCGGGCGGACCGAATCAATGGCGGCAAATTCTGTTGGCAGACGGCGGCTATGCGGCGGTGGATTTTCTGAATCCTTCGGTGCTTTACGCTTCGTCGCAAGGCGGCAATTTCCGCCGTTCGACCGATGGCGGCGCGACGTTCTCAACGGCAACGTTGGGGTTGGCCGGGACGGTTTCATTCATTACGCCCGTGGTGATGGACCCGAGCGACCCGCGCAGGCTTTATACTGGCGGCGAACCCGTTTGGCGCACCAGCGACGGCATGGCGAGTTGGACGCAGCTTGGTTCGATTCGCAACCTCACGTTGACGACGGGGACGATGAGCGCAATGGCGGTAGCGCCGACGGATGCCAATAACGTGCTGATCGGAATGAGTGATGGTTTCATCATTCGCACGGCGCGAGCGCTTTCGTTGAATGCGCTTAATCCACTTTCGACGACGCTTGATCGCGTCGCGCGTCCGCGCACGGGTGTAGTCTCGTGGGTTGCTTATGACCCGACGGATCGCAATATCGCTTACGCGACGTATTCGACCTTTGGCGGCGCGCACGTATATCGCACGGCGAATGGCGGCGAATCGTGGACGGCGATTGACGGCACGGGTACGACCGGCATCCCTGACATTCCGGCGCATTGCATCGTAGTGGACACGTCAAACAACGCGCGGCTGTATGTCGGCACCGACCTCGGCGTATTCGTCTCGCTGGACGGCGGCGCGACGTGGGCGGTTGAGAACACCGGCTTTGCCAACGTGATGACCGAATCGCTGGCGCTCAACACGACAGAGGGCGTCACGTCGCTTTACGCTTTCACGCACGGACGCGGCGCATTCAAAGTCACGGCGAATCTGAGCGGCTGTAACTTCACACTTTCTGAATCAGGCCGCTCAGTGGCGCAAGCAGGCAGCGACCTGACCGTCAACGTGAACGTCGCACCGAACGGGTGCAGTTGGCGCAGTGAAAGCAACGTGCCGTGGATTACGTTGCAACCCGGTGCAACCGGCACGAGCAACGGCACGGTCGGCATGAAAGTCACGGCGAATAACACGATTGGCACGCGCATCGGCACGGTGGCAATTGCCGGACGCAGCTTTACCGTCACGCAAACCGGTTTGCCCGATAGCGAAGCGCCGACGGTGCGCATCACGACGCCGCCGACGCTCACGGTGACGACGCCATTGGGCGCGGTGAACGTAGCGGGTACGGCGACTGACAACACGCGCGTGGCTTCGGTTTCGTGGCGCTCAAATCGCGGCGGGTCGGGTACGGCGGGGGGCACGACGGCGTGGACGCTGCCGGGCTTGCCGGTATTCACGGGCCGCAACGAAATCTCTATCACAGCAACCGACGACGCAGGCAACGTCAGTCAGCCAGCGGTGCTGATCGTCAACAGCACGCCTGCCAGCGTATTGGTGACAGTGGTGGGTACGGGCACGACGGCCTTTAACGGCGACAACATTCCCGCAGTGGCGACCAATATCTCAAACCCCATTGGCACGGTGGTCTTTGATGCCGGAGGCAATTACTACTTTGCGGAGTTCAGCTCTGGGCGCGTACGTCGCGTTAGTGCAAGCGGTATCAGCACTGTTGTAGCAGGTACGGGAACGGCTGGCTTCAACGGCGATGGAGGCGCGGCGACGGCTGCGCGACTGGCGCAACCGGTTTGGGTCGCGGTGGATAAAGACAGCAATGTTTACATTCTCGACAGCGGCAATCAGCGCGTGCGGCGCGTCGAAGCCAGCACCGGCGTCATCTCGACGTATGCGGGAAACGGCACGGCGGGTTTCAGCGGTGATGGCGGCGCGGCGACCGCAGCGCAAATCAGCGTGTTGTCTAACGGTGCGATTGCGCTCGACGCCAACGGCAATTTGTATATCGCCGACAGCGTGAATAACCGCATCCGTAAAGTTGATGCCACGACGCGCGTCATCACGACCATTGCAGGCGGCGTTGCCGGATTCGCCGGAGACGGCGGCCCGGCGGCGGGTGCGAGCATCCGATCCGGGGTCGCGGTGGAGTGCGATCGGGAAGGCAATCGAAAGAAATCCGGAAACCCCATCTTAGGGAGTCGGAAGAGTTCGGGGGGGACGTACGTG
>JANNUY010001034.1:0-3055 GCA_031414155.1 Acidobacteriota bacterium | reverse complement strand
GGCGAACGCGGTTATGCCGTTGCGGTGAATTATCACAGCAATCGCGCCGCTGCGAATCAGGTCGTCAAGCACATCGAACAAGCGGGCGGACGCGCGTTCGCCATCGCCGCCGACATCGCCGTCGAAGCCGAAGTCGTAGCGATGTTTAAAACCATTGATCGTGAACTCGGCGCGTTGCATGCGCTGGTCAACAACGCAGGCATTCTCGAAAAGCAATCCCGCCTCGAAGACATGGACGCTGCGCGTTGGCAGCGTGTGTTGGCAACGAACGTCACCGGCGCATTCGTTTGCGCACGCGAAGCCGTCCGCCGCATGTCGCTCAAGCACGCGCATAAATACGGAGGACGCGGCGGAGCCATCGTCAACGTATCTTCCGCCGCTGCGCGTTTAGGCGGCGCGTTTGAATACATTGATTACGCCGCGTCGAAAGGCGCGATTGACTCAATGACATTGGGGTTGGCAAAAGAAGTGGCGACTGAAGGCATTCGCGTCAACGCGGTAAGGCCGGGCGTGATTTATACCGACATACACGCCAGCGGTGGCGAACCCAATCGCATCGAACGAGTCAAAGACAACGTCCCCATGAAACGCGGCGGTCAGGCGCTCGAAGTCGCACAAGCGATCTTGTGGCTGCTTTCCGAAGAGGCTTCTTACGTGACCGGCACGATCATGGATGTGTCCGGCGGACGCTGAACCTACTGATTGTTTGTAGGGTAGGTTCTCAACCTGCCCTACGCCTGCAAACAATAGGGCAGGTTGAGAACCTACCCTACAAAATCTCAAAAGGAACATTCACCCTATGCGTATCGCACTTCTCTTGTTCGCTTTGTTTCTGCTGCCTGCGACGAGTTTCGCGCAAGCTAAACCCCTGTCAGGAAAACCATGGACAGATTATCTCGGCAAGTGGGACATCAGCGGCGAACCGCCGCGTGAAAATTACGTCTATTGGCTCGAAGTCAAAGAAGTGGACGGCAAGCTCGCCGCCGACTTTCTCAATCGCAGCGGCAGCGTGCTGCCCGTGAGCGCGATTCGTTTTGAGAACGGCGAACTCATCTTTCGCCCTGCGCCGTCCAATGCGAAAGCGCCGCAACCGCCCGAACATCACGCCAAACTCACTGAAGACAAAGACCGTTTGCTCGGACTCGTCACGCTCGACGGCGAACAGATTGCGTGGATGGGTTTGCGTCCGCCGACGTGGAGCAGCGACGCGAATACCAACGCCAAACGCATTAAGTACGGTACGCCGGTGCAGCTTTTCGCAGGCAAAGATTTGTCGAATTGGACGGGGCAGGTGAAAGACAAACCGCTCGGCTGGACGATCATTGACGGCGCGATGACCAACGAACCGCACGCGAACAATTTGGTTTCGTTGCATCGCTTCGAAGATTTCAAAATCCAGTGCGAATACAAAGTCGAGAAAAACAGCAACAGTGGCATCTATTTGCGCGGACGCTATGAATTGCAGGTGTTAGACGATTTCGGCAAGCCCACAGAGATTCATGGACACATGGCGTTGTATTCGCGCGTCGCTCCGCGTGTGAACGCCAGCAAGCCCGTCGGCGAATGGCAACTCATGGAAGCCATCATCATCGGCAATCGTTTGTCAGTCTGGCTGAACGGACAAAAGCTGCACGACAACATCGTCATCGAAGGCATCACCGGCGGCGCGCTCGACAGCCGCGAAGGCGAACCCGGCCAGATCATGATTCAAGGCGATCACGAAAAAATCACGTATCGCAAAGTCGTCGTGACGCCGATTGTGAAGTGAGGTTCTCCCACAAAAGGGATGAGAGGGGGAACTCTTTTGCGGCTTCGCCGCCGTGATGTGCGGAAAGGCTGTGCCTTTCCGTGGCAAGCGAAATAAAAAAGGGGCTACGCCCCCAGCGTCGTTGAGCCGCGAAAGAAATGGTTTTCATACGAAGCACCTATGGTTGATGACGCTGCGGGCTTAGCCCGAAAGAGGTTGCGCATCTCACGGAAAGGCATAGCCTTTCCGCACATCACGGCGGCGGAGCCGCGAGAAATCGTAAGATCAATTCAACTCAACTAACGCCACTTGATGTTCGTATTTCTCAATCAACGCCATGAATAAAAACGCTGCCTATAAAGCCACTGCCTATGCGCTTGCCTGTGCGGGCGCAGCCGTCGCCGCCCCTGCGATTGCACCTTTGTTTGCCTGTGCTGGTGCAAAAGAATTGTTGGGCGCGACCATCACCGGTCTGTTCAGTGAAGGTGGTCTTGGCAAGGTTGCGCTCGATACGATTGGCGGGTTCGCTACGGAATTTGGCGGCAAAGCGTTTGAACAACTGCCTGCGGCGTGGCGACGCGAAGGCAATCACGATCTCGAAAAAGCCCTGGCCGAAGCGTGGCGCAAGGCGCTCAACGAAATCGCTCTGCCCGCCAATAACGATGACGACGAAGCCTTACAAACCGAATGGCGCGCGTGGCAGCCGCTCTGGTTGCAACGCATCGAACGCGCGCAAAAGTCTGATGACGTAGCTACGCTCTTCCTGCACGCACGCGACACGGCGGGCGAGACAACGAAAGATTATGTGTTGCTGCTCGGCGATGAAAAGAAAGCCAATCTGTTTATGGCGACGGCGCTCGTCGCCGCCTTGCCGCGTTGGGCTGAGGAGCAACGCGGATTCACCGCGCAACGCGCGCAAACCTTGCAACTCAGCGAAGCCGTCAAGCCTTTGCCCACCGCCTTGCAAACTTTTCTGCTGAACCAAGCGCCCGGTGCATTGGCTTATCAATTCGGTCAGGTCATTCGCGCTGACGAATACAACAAATCTTGGATCGCCTTTCAGCAATATCACCTGCAAACACAAAGCGCGGTGTTGGCACAGGTGCAAGGCGACACGTCGGCGCTGCGCCAACAACTTGCAGCAATGAGCAAGCAATTGGCGGCGCTGGCAAAATCAAGCGATTACACTCAGGCCAATGCCGATGCGTTGGCTGAATGTTTGGCCTACGCGCGCGCCACCCGCGCCGAACAGCGCGAATTGGCTGACACCTTCGTCCGACAATTGCGCGGCATGCAATTGATAATTGT
>JANNUY010001033.1:0-1409 GCA_031414155.1 Acidobacteriota bacterium | reverse complement strand
CGACGCGAGCGAAGCCACCAAAGCCGAATTCGTCTCGCAAACCGAAGAAGACCGCACGCGCATCACCTTGCCCGGTACGCTTTCAAACAAAGTGTTAACTGGTTTGTTGCGCGAAGAGCTTGGATTCAAAGGCATCATCGTGACTGATGCGATGAATATGGCGGCGTTGGCCGCGCGCTATACGCCCGCCGAAGCCGCGATCAAAGCCATCAAAGCCGGAGCCGATGTCATCATCAAATCGCCCGATATTGATGAAGCAATCAAGGGCGTCAAAGCTGCCGTACAAAGTGGCGAGCTGCTGCAAGCGCGTATTGATTTTTCGGTGATGAAAATCCTGCAAGCCAAAGCCCTGCTTAGTCTCAACACGCGCAAGACCGTCAATCTCGACGACGTAGACCGTCAAGTCGCCAGTCCGCCATTCAATGTTATCGCGCAACAGATCGCCGAACGTTCGATCACGTTGGTGCGTGATTATCAAAAACTGCTGCCGCTTAAAGCCGGACGCGCTTACGTGTTGAGTTTCACCGATGACGAAGACAGCGCCGTCACCAAGCCTTTTGTAGATGAATTGAAAGCGCGCCTGACGACCGTTGACGGCACGTTGCTCAATCGCAACGCGACGGATGCGCAAATCGCAGCCGTGCTGGAAACGATTGAAGCCGGGAAATATGACGTAGTAGTTTACGCGCTGGCCGTACGCGCGCGCTCTGGCAAAGGCAGCGTAGCCCTTCCGCCCGTCGGCAAGCGTCTCGCCGATGAACTCATCAAACGCCACATGACCTATCGCCTGCCGTTGTTGACCGTTTCGTTCGGCAATCCTTACCTGCTCAAGGCCTTTCCCGATTCGCCGTCATATTTGATTGCGTGGTCGCCGTTCCCGGTCAGCCAGCGCGCGGCCGCCAAAGCCGTCTTGGGCGAAAGCGAAATCAACGGTAAGCTGCCAATTACGCTGCCGGGTTTGTTTGAACGCGGAGCGGGCCTGAAAGTTGAGAAACTGGTCGAGAAGAAATAAGCCCGTATTACCAAAAGAAAAAAAGCCAGCACGCAGATAAAACCGGGCGTGCTGGCTTTGTATTATGATGAGAGCGGCTCGTAGGTTAATGCCAGACTAACCGCTCCCAGTTACACCATAGGCCTAGGGGCGCGTATTAAAGGTCAAAGCACTGCTCGTGACCGGGAGAGATTTTACGGGTTTATCGTGGGCTGACTATCCGTAAGGTTACTCAAATTCAGTTTTGACCTGTCGTTAAATAAGCGCGCAGATGTTCGAGTCGTTTCAGCCGCGTCTCATCTTTTTTATCCAGCGCCAGCCACTTGAGCAACTCGTTGCGCTTGGCTGTCGTGAGTTGCTCAAAGGCCGTTTGCGCTGTGGTGTCGGTCGTGAAAATTTCTGCCAAGTCAGCGGGGAG
>JANNUY010001032.1:0-2142 GCA_031414155.1 Acidobacteriota bacterium | reverse complement strand
GCGATCAAGCTGCATCCGTTGACTTGCACGGCGTTCAACGCCGACTTCGACGGCGACCAGATGGCAGTACACGTGCCGCTCTCGCCCGAAGCCCAAATCGAGGCCACCGAGTTAATGCTGTCATCGAAAAACATTCTCTCGCCTGCTTCGGGACAACCGATTGCGGTTCCTTCGCAGGACATCGTGTTGGGTTGCTATTACCTGACGCGCGCGATGGAAAATGCCGCTGGCGAAGGCCGCGCGTTCTCTTCGCCCGATGAAGTGGTACTCGCACTCGACGCCAAGGCGGTTACGACACAAACCAAAATCCGTTTGCGTTACACCGGACGGTTGCTTGATCTCGAAGCCGAACGCGATAGCCAGGACATCATCAAGGCTACGCCACGCGACGTTGATCGCACGATCAACACCACCGTGGGCCGCGTGATTTTCAACGAAGCGCTGCCGCCCGAAATGCCTTACATCAACGGTATGCTCAAGAAGAAAGGATTGACGAGCCTCGTCAATTACTGCTTCCTGCGGTTGGGCCACGACCTGACGGTGACGACGCTCGACCGGCTGAAAACACTGGGCTTCACTTATGCCACACGTGCGGGCCTTTCGATCAGCATTGACGATATGGTCACGCCGCCTAACAAACCGCAGCTCGTGCGCGCCGCCGAAGAACAGGTGATTGCCGTTGACCAGCAATACAAAGACGGCGTCATCACCAACGGCGAACGCTACAACAAAGTCGTCGCCATCTGGTCGGAAGTCACCGAAAACGTGGCGAACGAAATGTTCAAGGAAATGAGCCGCCGCGAAAAAGAATCGAAGACCTTGAATCCGATTCTCGTGATGGCCGATTCCGGCGCGCGCGGTAACAACCAGCAAATTCGCCAGTTGGCCGGTATGCGCGGATTGATGGCCAAGCCTTCGGGCGAAATCATCGAGACGCCGATTCGTGCCAGCTTCCGCGAAGGCTTGAACGTGTTGCAGTACTTCATCTCGACGCACGGCGCACGCAAGGGCTTGGCCGATACGGCGCTCAAGACGGCTGACTCAGGTTACCTGACCCGCCGCCTGGTTGACGTGGCGCAAGACGTAATCATCAGCGAAAACGATTGCGGTACGATCAAGGGCATCTGGGCCGAACCGATTATCGAAGCCGGCGACATCGTCGAAGGCTTGCGCGAACGCATCATCGGTCGCGTCGCCATCGAAGACGTAGTTGACCCCGTGACCGGCGACTTGCTCGCCAAAGCGGGCGTTGACATGAATGAAGACACTGCGACCGAAATTCAAAACGCGGGTATCGAACGAGTTCGTATTCGTTCGGTGTTGAGTTGCGAATCGCGGCGCGGCTGCTGCATTCTGTGTTACGGACGCAACCTGGCAACGGGTCGCGTAGTGGAAATCGGCGAAGCGGTGGGCGTCATCGCGGCGCAATCCATCGGCGAGCCGGGTACGCAGTTGACGATGCGCACCTTCCACATCGGCGGCACGGCGTCGCGCGTCAGCGAGCAATCCTTCCACGAAGCGCGTTTGGCGGGCGTCATTCGTTACGACAACCTGAACACCATCGTGAACCGTGAAGGCAAGATCATCGCCATGAACCGCAACGGTTCCGTGATGGTCGCCGACAGTCGCGGACGTGAAGTTGACCGCTTCCCTATCGCTTATGGCGCGACGATCAATTACAAAGATCACGACTCTGTCGAAGAAGGCCAGAAGATCGCCGAGTGGGACCCTTACACCACGGCCATCCTGACCGAAATGGGCGGCACGATTCACTGGCGCGACCTGATTGACGGCGTCACCGTTCACGAAGAAGTAGACGAAGTGACCGGCTTGACCAGTCCCATTGTCATTGATTCGCCGGACGAAAAACGCCAACCGCGTATCGAAATCCGCAACGATACGAGCAAAGTACTGAAGTCTTACACCATGCCCGTGCGCGCCATCCTGATGGTCAGCAACAACGACAAAGTCGAACCGGGCGACACGGTGGCGAAGATTCCGCGCGAGGCTTCGCGTACCAAAGACATCGTCGGCGGTTTGCCGCGCGTCGTGGAATTGTTTGAAGCGCGTAAGCCGCGTGAGACGGCGGTCATGTCCGAGATTGACGGTTCGGTCAAATTCGGCAACATCACTAAAGGCTCG
>JANNUY010001031.1:0-5873 GCA_031414155.1 Acidobacteriota bacterium | reverse complement strand
GCCCTTTCCGGCAAAGCGCGGCGGATGGAAAGACCGATTTTTTAGACTTGGTTTAACGATCACTTGATCGTTTGCCTTTCACCGCACAGGGGATGGCCTGCTTCAGGCAACGCCGGTATTTTTAGCTGACTACTGGCGTTGCCTCGGTGGTGAATCGTGGAGATGTGCCGAGCTGGAAAACGTAGATGGCAGCAGCCACAATCAGCAATGGCAGCAAATGCAAACGCTTTCACTCAATGCGAAAGCCTTGCTGGTGGGAGATTACGACGGGGATGGGCGCGCTGATATATTGGTGATGCTGCCCGCAGCCAACGGCTCAATGCGTTGGGAAACGCGCTTAGGCGCACGGCAGTGGCAACCAACCCAATGAGGTAGCGGGTAATTAATCTCAGCGTCAGGCTACGTTGATTCAGCCGTAGCCTGCGCTGACTTCACACAAACTAAAGGAGCATCGTTATGAACAGTCCCAAACTGGCCTGTCTAGGATTCGTGTTGTCAATTTTCGCTTTGTCGGGTCAGGCGCGCGCGCAAGACCCGGCAGCGTGGCCGGATGAAACTGGCGAACAGCAAGCGCCGCGCCGCATCAGCAAACCGGTTCCGCCCAACATTGCACCGCTCACCGAAAAAGATATGACGCCCGCGATACTGGCCGAACTCGCGGTTGAATCGAATCGCCGAGCTGCTATGGCTCTGCGCGCTTTGACCGCTGCCGCCAGTCCCGAACAAACGGGTATTCCGCTGGGACGTTATCTGACGACGGTTGAAAAGACCGCTTTCTTAAACAACCAGCCGTATATGCTTTCAGGCGAATACCAACTGATTTTTTCTGCCGATAACAAAGTTCGCTTTGCCCGCAATGATTTCGGGTTGTGGTCGGGCAGCTACAGCCTGGTGGGTACGCGCATTACGTTTACGCCGAGCAATGGCACGTATGGCTGCACGTCGCCGGGCACGTATGTATTTGCGGTGGCGGGCAATCGCCTTAGCCTGACGCCGATTGCGAATTTGACAGATCGGTGCGCCGGACGTTTTTACGCCGTGTCGAGCGCGCCTTTTCTCAAAAGCGATGCGGCTGACGCAACGAATGATTGGAAGAACATCGGCCCCGAAGGCGGGCGCGTATTCGCGCTGTTGCAACACGAAGGCAAGCTGTTTGCCGGGCTGGATTGGCTGGGCGGCGTGATGGTTTCGAGCGACAACGGGCAGACGTGGCAACAGACGCGCGGCACGTTGGGTTCGGCGATCTTTGCACTTGCTGCGCACAACGGCGTGCTTTACGCAGGCGCTAACGTAGGCCAGATTTTCCTCTCGCTGGATGGCGGCGCGAACTGGGAACAAATCAGCGGCGGGTTATTCAATCCGCCCTCCAATCTCGTCACCGTTGATTTTGTCAGTCATAACGGACGTTTATTTGCCGCCACGAGTGGTGATGGCGTTTGGCGCATGGTCGGCAATGACCCTTATCAGTGGGAACGCGCGGGTACGTCAGGCTTGACGAGTGGCAACATTCGCTCTCTTGAATCCATCGGCAGCACGCTCTTTGCCAGCACCCCCTTGGGTGTTTTCGCTTCTGCGGATAATGGCAATACGTGGCAGCTCAAAAATAGTGGGCTTAATCTCGTCAATGCCATTGCGCTGACCAGGAACGGCAATAGACTGTATGTTTCGGCGGCTGGTACAGCGGCCACACCGGGCGAAGTTTCCGTCAGCGAAGACCTTGGGCAAACGTGGACGCGCGTTGGCAATTTAGCCGCTGACCTGCCTAATCAAACCAACACCATCAATAACCTCGTGTTCTTCGGCGACAAGCTTTACGGTGCTGGCGCGAATGGCATTTCCGTTTTTGACGGAATGAAATGGACAATCACCCATCGCAGTCCATCTTTGAATGGCTCGATGTATTCAATCATGGCGGTGGGTAATACGATCTATGCGGGTTCATCCAGTGATGGCGTAGTTCGCTCAACCGACAGCGGCGCAACGTGGAGCAATGCCAGCAATGGCTTAAAACGCCATGTGCAATGTGCATACAAAGAACAAAACTTACTGCTGGCTGGCGGGTTGGATGGCAGCTATCTTTCTCGCAATGACGGGCAAACGTGGACGCGCGCGCCGATGACAGCGGGTACGCCAGCGTTGGTTTATCCGAATGTCTGGGAATTTATTTCTTTTGCGGGAAAGTATTACGCGGCCACAAGTAACGGCGTCTATCGCAGCACGGATCAAGGGCAAAACTGGACGCGGGTGGGAACAGGCATTGGGGCTGGCCCTGCCTATCGCGTCATCGCCGCTAGCAACAGGCTTTACGCCGCGATCTTTAATGCTACGTCGGGCGGGCTTTACTCTTCCAGTGATGAAGGCCAAACGTGGACGCTCGCGCCCGCCAGCCTCAACAGCCGTTTGATCAATGATGTTGCCGCACAGGGGGCCAACGTTTTTGCCGCCACCAATGATCGTGGCGTGTTGCGTTCGACCGATGGCGGGCAAACGTGGGCGGCGGTGAATACGGGACTGGAGGTGGGACCCGCGCTCACCGTTTATGCGCTTGGCAATAATACGTTGCTTGTTTCCGCTGGGAGCCAGGGCACGATTCATCGTTCCAGCGATAACGGTCAAACGTGGACACCCTCACAGGCGGGCATGGACTCGACGAATGTGTGGCCCATCAGTGGCAAGGGCGACAACCTTTTTGCCCCTCCGTCGAATTACGACAGCATGTTGCGTTCAACGGATGAAGGCCGCACCTGGCGCTTGCTTGCGCCAACCGTGCCGGGCCATCTCGCTTACTCGGCGCACGTCAACGGTTCCACGCTTTATGTCGGAGCCCCGACCGGCTTGTATGTGAGCGACACGCAAGTGCATCGAACGTCGGCTGTCTCTGCCGCGAGTTACAGCCCCAACGGCGTCACCGAAAAAACCATCGCTTCGGCCTTTGGCGAAGTGTTGGCGAATAGCGCGCAAGCGGCTTCGTCCATTCCGCTGCCGACAACGCTGGCGGGTACGACGGTGAAAGTGACTGATGCTAACGGCGTCACGCGCGAGGCACCGCTGTTTTATGCTTCGGGCGCGCAGGTTAACTTCCAGGTTCCGATGGGTACGGCCAGCGGAACCGCGAGTTTGCTTATCACCAATGCGGGCGGCATCGGTTCGCGCGGCGAGTTTGTCGTGAGAGCCGCCGGGCCGGGCATTTTTTCTACGAACGGGCAAGGCTCAGGTGCTGCCGTGGCGATTGATGGAATCAGAAACAACGGCGCTCCGTTCAGCGCGATGCAAGCCAACGGGCAGCCCAATATTCTGGCGGTGTTCGGCACCGGGCTGGGCGGCGACGCGACCGATGGCGGCGGCAACGTCAACACTGCCGTGACCGCACGCGTAGGCACGAACGCGGCGACCGTCTTGTATGCCGGACCAGCGCCCGGCTTGGTGGGCGTGAATCAATTCAACGTGCAACTGCCAGCGGGGCTGACGGCAGGCACGCATACGCTGACGGTTACGCGGGGCGGCATCACCAGCAACAGCGTTACGATCACCATTCGCTAACGACACTGCACTGATTGAATGGATCGCGCCACCGAGCGAATTGCTGCGCTTGGTGGCGCGGTTTTGTTTTTTGAAAGGACTGTCTCGCCTGAATGTATCGGGCGTAGAAGTTAGTGTATAAACTGGTAGATGACCGCGAAAATATTTTATGAATCGTCTCGGAAAATTCGGCCTCGTCGTCATCACAACCTTCTTTCTGGTCGCATTGCTTGCGCCCTGGCTTGCGCCTTATGACCCGCGCGAACAGTTGCAGGACGGACGCAATCTGCCTACCGAAGAACGCTTGCGGCCTAGCGGTAAAAACCAGATGGGACGCGATGATCTCGGACGCGACGTGTTGTCGCGCATGGTTCACGGCGCACGCATCTCAATGCGCGTCGGCGTCACCGTCGTATTGATCTCAGCCCTCGTCGCCATTCCACTCGGCGTCACTGCCGGACGCCATCAAGGCACCTGGATTGATAACGTAGCCCCCGTCGTCGCGTTGCTCGGCATCAGTACGCCGGGTTTCGTGTTGGGGCCGCTGATGGTTTATCTGTTCGCGTTGAAACTCAATCTCTTTCCCGTGTCAGGACGCGGCGGCCTTGAATATCTGATCTTGCCCGCCGTCACGATGGGCTTGGCGCTGGCGGCAATTCTTACGCGGATGGTGCGTTCGAGCGTGATCGAAGAGTTGAGCGAAGATTACGTGCGCACCGCGCGCGCCAAAGGCTTGAGCGAAAACCGCGTGATCTATCGCCACGTACTCAAAAACGGATTGATCCCCGTCGTGACCGTCATCGGTTTGCAATTCGGCGTGTTGCTCGCCGGAGCCATCATCACCGAAACCATCTTCTAGTTGGCTTGGCCTCGGACGCCTGACCGTAGACGCCATCAACGCCTGCGATTATCCGATGGTGCAAGGCTGCATTCTGATGATCGCGCTGACCTACATCGTCGCCAACCTCTTGACCGATTTGGCTTATCGCCTGCTCGACCCGCGCATCAAGGTTGAATGAGTCCGAAAAAAGTTGCGCCAGTCTTTTACTTGAAATTGACCCGCACCGTATTCGCCGCCTTGCCATCCACCGTCAAAACGATGTCTAACTCGCCGCGTCCGATCAAGTTGCGCGGCACGGCCACGTTGACTTGATCGAGTCCTACCAACTCGCCTTGCGCTCCGGCGTATAAAACTTGCGCATCTGCGCCGCCCATCAGCAAGGTTATCGCCGTCAGCGAACTGCGTCCGCGCAAGCCGGTGCCGAACAGAATCAGAAACACCTGCTCGCCCGCTGGCCCCAAATCTATGGGCGTACTGACAACGCGCCCCGTGGCCGTGTCGAAGCGCGCAATCGTCTCATAACTTTGCGTGCCATCGGCTTTGACGCGCAAGGCCAATGCCGCCGCGACGCCTTGTCCGTTGGCGTTGGCCGCGAACAAGCCCGCCGCGACTGCCGCAATCTGCACCGGGCCGAGCGAGAGTTTACTGTCGCTGCTCATTACGGTGACGACGCCCGCGCCCGCCGCCGTGCCCGCTGGGACGAGATAGTTGATCTGCGAGGGCGAGACGAAAAAGAGCGGCGCTAGGCGCTCCATCCCTGCGCTGTCTCTGACCCGCACGGTCGTGCCGGCGAGTGTCGTCGGTAACGGCACGATGGGCGCGTTCAGCGTCTGCGTCGCCAGCCCCGTGCCGAAGGCCGCGACAATGGATTCGGGCGCGACGGCAGCGGCACTGAAGCTGGCTGCTGAGGCGCTAGCCAGCGTGGGCGTTACAGTGAAGCCCAAGCCATCAGAAACACCTCCGCCAGGCGCGGGATTGAAGACCGTGACGCTCGCCGCGCCCAACGTCAGCAGATCGCTGGCGGGAATCTGCGCCGTGAGTTGTGTCGAACTAACCAGCGTGGTCGGACGATTGCTGCCATTCCAGCGCACGGTCGCGCCCGTGACGAAGCCTGTGCCGGTGACGGTGAGCATAAAGCTTTGACTGCCTGCGATGCCTGAGTTTGGTTGCAAGCTACTCAGCGTCGCCACCGGATTGACTCCCGCTTGAGTGATCGTAAGAGTGCGGGTGCTGATTGTCAGGGTGGCTGTACGAGAACTGCCGGTATTATTTACCGCAACGGAGAAATTGACCGTGTCATTCCCCGCACCGTTGCTGCCGGAAGTGATGGTGAGCCAGTTGGCATTGCTAGCGGCTGTCCAAGTGCATCCACCCGGTGCAGTGATATTGATATTACCTGTACCACCTGCGATGGCGAAAGATGAGGTAAACGGAGACAAGGAGAGTGGCGAAGCAAACGAGTACCGTCCACCTGTGGTAGAACCACCACCCCAAACAATCATCTCGCTGCCTG
>JANNUY010001030.1:0-4161 GCA_031414155.1 Acidobacteriota bacterium | reverse complement strand
TGATGGCATCGGCTCCGGCGGCGGCTATCGCGTCAATGTAAGCGTGCGCCGTGCCCAAGCTGCCATCGTGCGTTTGCGCAATTTCACCAATGATGAAACAGCGTTGGTCGAGTTGTGAAAACCAGTTATTCAAAGCGTGTCCGTAGCCCGACCGTAAGCGAGGGCTACCTCGGCGACATGCCCTTCGGCAGACAAGTACGCAATATCAAGGTAGCCCTCGCTAACGGTCGGGCTACGGACACGTTTTGAATAACTGGTTCGCACAACTCGACCAACGCTGTTTCATCATCGGCGAAATCGCGCAAACGCACGATGGCAGCTTGGGCACGGCGCACGCTTACATTGACGCGATAGCCGCCGCCGGAGCCGATGCCATCAAGTTTCAAACGCATTTCGCCGCCGCTGAAAGTTCGCCCGGCGAACCGTGGCGCGTGAAATTCAGCAAGCAGGACGAGACGCGCTATGACTATTGGCAGCGGATGGAATTCACGCCCGAACAATGGCGCGGGTTGGCGGAACACACGGCGGAACGCGGGCTGATGTTTTTGTCTTCGGCCTTTTCATTGCAAGCCGTGACGTTGCTTGAAAGCCTCGGCATGCCGGCCTGGAAAGTCGGCGCGGGCGAAATCACCAACCTGCCGATGCTCACGGCGATGGCACAAACCGGCAAGCCTGTGCTGCTTTCGAGCGGTATGTCCACTTGGGAAGAGATGGATGCCGCCGTGAATTGCGTCAGGTCAAACAGAGCGCCGGTTGCCGTCTTTCAATGCACGACGGCTTACCCTTGTCCGCCTGAAAAGCTCGGATTGAATGTGTTGGACGAATTGCGCCAGCGTTATCAATGCCCCGTCGGATTGTCGGATCATTCAGGAACCATCTATGCCGGACTCGCGGCGCGTACGCTGGGTGCGCAATTGATCGAAGTCCACGTAACCTTTTCGCGCGAATGCTTCGGCCCTGACGTGCCTGCGTCCGTCACTACTGCCGAACTCAAACAACTAATCGCCGGTGTGCGTTTCATCGAACGCGCGCTGCACAACCCTGTGAACAAAACCGTGATGGCAAACGATCTGGCTGAAATGAAACGCATCTTTGGCAAGAGCCTGTTCGCCGCGCGCGACTTGCCTGCCAGTACGAAAATTACTTTCGAGGATTTAGCTTTCAAGAAACCCGGCACGGGCCTTCCGGCGTCACGTTATGCTGACTATGTCGGACGTACGCTTGCGCGCTCCGTCACTACCGACCTGCCTTTAGCGGAGGATGATTTTGAATAAGCGCAAAGTTTGCGTCGTACTCGTTGACCGCGCTAATTACGGACGCCTCAAGCCCGTGATGCATGCGCTAAAAGATCGCCCTGAGCTTGAATTGCAAGTCGTCGCCGCCGGTACGATGGTGCTTGAACGTTTCGACCAACCGGTCAACGTAGTGCGCAATGACGGCTTCACCATCAACGGCGAAATTTTTATCGAGTTAGAAGGCTCGACGCCCGCGACGATGGCAAAGTCAGTCGGCTTTGGCGTGGTCGAATTCGCCAGCGAGTTTCAACGTCTCAAACCCGATGTCGTGGTACTCATCGGCGACCGTTACGAAGCGTTAGCCGCAGCCATCGCGGCGGCCTATATGAACTTGCCCATCGCACACATACAGGGCGGCGAAGTTTCGGGTTCGATTGACGAGAGCGCGCGCCACGCCATCAGCAAGTTCGCGCACTTTCATTTCCCCAGCACTGAGCGCGCGGCTGATTACCTCGTGCGCATGGGCGAAGACCCCGCGAACGTGCTCGCCATCGGCTGCCCGTCAAGCGACATTGCGCGCACGCTTGACCGCACGCTCACGCACGACCTGTTGCACAGCAAAGGCGGCGGCAGCGAGATTGATGTCACCCAACCTTTTCTGCTGGTGTTGTTTCACCCGACCACGACCGAGTTCGGCGGCGAGCGCCTGCAAATGGAGGCGATGCTCGAAGCCTTGAACCGTCTCGCCATGCAAACCGTCATGCTGTGGCCCAACATTGACGCGGGTTCCGATCACATCAGCAAAGCGATTCGTTCGTTTCGCGTGAACCAGCAGCCGACGTGGTTGCGTACGCTGACCAATTTCGCGCCGGTTGAATATCTCAAAGTGTTGAGCAACGCGGCTTGCGCGCTGGGCAATTCGTCGAGCTTCGTACGCGACGCCAGCTATTTCGGCACGCCCGTCGTACTCGTAGGCCGCCGTCAAGAAGGCCGCGAAACCGACGAACATGTGATTCGCACCGCGCCCGTCACCGACGACATCGAACGCATCACGCGCCAACACCTCGCGCATGGACGTTACGCACCCAGCACGCTTTACGGCGACGGTTACGTATCCGAAAAAATTGCCGAAGCCATCGTCACCCTGACCCCTTACATTCAGAAACGACTGCATTACATTTACGACGAAGCCGCTTCAAATAAAGCATGACGAGCCTGGATTCGCCACAACTTTCTATCGTCATCCGTTGCCGCAATGAAGCGAAAGGCTTGCGCAATGTGTTCGCGGCGCTTCGTGCGCAACGTTGCGAATTCGCGTGGGAAATCGTGCTGGTAGACAACGAATCAGAAGACGACACGCTTGAAATTGCCGAAGCCTTTGGCGCGCGCATCGTGACCATCACTCGGCAGGAATTCAGTTACGGACGCGCCATCAATCGCGGCATCGCGGCGGCGCGCGGCGAACTGGTGATGTTGCTCAGTGCGCACGCTTTGCCGCTGGGTTCAAACTTTCTGGCCGCCGCCGCCGCGCCGTTTCACGAACCGCAAATCGCCGCCGCACGCTGCCTGCTCGTGACCAAACCGCGCCAACTCGAAAACTGGCATCAACCTTCTGAGTTACATTACGCCACGCCCGACGAACAGCAACAGGCCGAAGCGGGCAGCGAATGGGTGAGCCAATATCCGGCGGCGAGTTGTTGCGTGTTGCGCAAATCGGTGTGGGCGGAAGTTCCTTATAACGAATTACTGGAAGCCAACGAAGACAAACATTGGGCCTCACAGGTGCTGGCGCGTGGTTACAAAATTTGTTGCAGCGCCGAGGCTTTCTGGCTGCACACGCGTCGGCTCACGTTGCGACAAAAGTGGAAAAAAGAATTCCGCGAGCACACTGCTCTTTATCGCTTCACGGGCATCGCCCCCTTGTCCTTGCCTCGTTACGGTTGGCTAATGCTGCGCACGCTGCTGCTGGCTCCGCTCATCGCGCTCCGCTATGTCGCTCATAACTTCATGTGGAACACCTATCTCTTGAGCGTCCCCTGGCGGGCCAAGCGCGCGCCGCAAAGCGGCAGCGTCGGCGCTTTCGATCAGAAGCAGTAACCCTCATTTAAGCAATACCGCACCCTGTGAAACCCCATCTGCTCTTCTGGTTTTATAAAGAATTTCCCTTGTGCGCTCGCCGTCTGAAAGAGTTGCGCGACTTAAACCCGGACGTGCCGATCTATGGGTTGTATGGCGGCCCGCTGGCGCAGGCCGAGAGCGCGCGGCAACAACTGGAAAAACTGCTCGACGATTTTTACGTATTTCCACAGGAACGAGACGCCGTGTGGAAGTGGAAATACGGCGACCAGTTAATCACGTCGTGGTATCTCGAACGCGGGCGCAAGCTCGAATGGGAAACGATTTTTATCGTGCAATGGGACATGCTCTTACTGGCTCCGCTTGAACAGCTTTTCGCGGGACTGGAACCGGGCCAATTGCTGCTTTCTGGCCTGCGCCCGTTATCGGAAGTCGAAGCGTGGTGGGACTGGGTCAAAACCCGCGATGAACAGAAACAACGTGATTTCGCCGGATTCCAACAGTGGCTTACTGACGACTTCGGCTATGTCGGAGCGCTGTGGGCTTGCCAGTTTATCGTGGCCTGTCTTCCGCGCGAGTTCGTCGCCCGTTACGCCGCCGAAGTCGAACCCAACGTCGGCTTTCTCGAATACAAAATTCCTACGATGGCCCGCGCGTTCGGCATCCCTTTTTGTCATAACCATGCATTCGTGACGTTGTGGCGCGACGATCCAGACCATCACCTCCCGTTCGATCAATACGCGCTCAATGCTTCTGTGCGCGAAATTCCCCGCTCGCAAGTGCTGAGAGAATTGGCGGTCCCCACTGGCAACAGGCTGTTTCATCCGTGCTTTCAAACCATTCCCGTCTG
>JANNUY010001029.1:0-3152 GCA_031414155.1 Acidobacteriota bacterium | reverse complement strand
CTCAAGCACCAAATCCAGTTCCAATCAAACGGCCCTCGAACTGCTCCTCCACCCGTATGGACTACGACGAAACAGCAGCAGTGAATCACTTGATTGAAAGACTCAAGGACGGCGAACTCGGCTTCACCGCGGCCGCCGAAGATGCCGCCGATCCGGACCTTAAAGCCACCCTCGTCCGCTACGCCAACCAGCGGTCCGACTATGCTGAATCCTTGCAATTGCTCGTTGAAGAAGCAGGCGAAAAGGCCGAATACGCGGGAACAATCGGTGCAACTCTACATCGAGGATGGATCAATCTGATAGGGGCCATGGCTACTCGGGACGATCTGGCCATTCTCGAAGAGTGCGAGCGCGGCGAAGATTCGGCGAAGAAAAACTATCAGCAGGCAATGGAAGAACCACTGCCGCAGAAAGTGCTGAACCTCATCAATCGTCAATACCAGGACGTTATCACGACGCACGACACCATTCGCAGTTGGCGCGACCGCACCAAAGCGGCCAACGCATAAAGAGTTTTTCGCACCGGCGGAGTTGAGTGGGGTGATAGACCGTCGGGGCGGAAAGGCGCGCGCATGACGTACCATCACGGATTTTGATCCGCGTCATCCGCGCGCCTTTTCGCTTTTACGCGGGCGATTGAACCCCGCACGCTTCTGGCATCGCTCTTGCAGTTACTCAAGGTGTTGAAAAAGCAGATGAATATCGGACGGTGAGCCTGACGCAGTGTCAGGAAGGCAGACGGGTTTGTTTTCACCGCATACAGCTTCGTTTCTTTGAGAGCGACTCGCTGGGTGGTTCGAACGCAAGCCGTTGCATAAGCCGCTCCCACATCTGTTCTGATTTAAGAAGGAGAAAAAACGTAATGGCAATGAAAACAGACCCTGTGTGCGGCATGCAGGTTGACGATCAAAATTCCCCGGTGAAATCGCAATATCAAGGCAAGGACTTTTATTTCTGCGCCAAGGATTGCAAAAAGAAGTTCGACCTGAAGCCGGAACAGTACGCTGAGGCTAAAGCAACGCAAGGCAAGCAGGCACAGGCCAGTTCCGCCAAACGCTAACGCACCATCGTTGAGCGCCGCCGCTTTTGCTTTAGCTGTTCCTTGCTGTCGGTGGGACGGACAAGCTGCATTGAGGCGAACGGGCGGCGGCGCTCAACGATGGTGCGTTACCAACGGCTTACCGCAGGAGGAAAGTTATGTTGAACGACAAACTCAGGCAGGCGCTGAATCTGCTGCTCGCCCTTGCGCAACCGGTCGTAGCGGGGTTGGCGAACACGGGCTTCACGGGGGAGAGCATCGGCATAGTGTCGAACCGTTACCCGACCTATGTGGTGCCTGCCGGTTACGCCTTCATGATTTGGAATCTGATTTTCGCGCTCTCGCTGGGTTACGGCATCTGGCAGGCCCTGCCCGCGCAACGCGAGAACGCGCTGTTGCGGCGCATCGGCTGGTGGACGGCTCTGGCGCTAGCGGCAACTTCGCTGTGGACGCTGGTGTTCCAACGTTCACTGTTTGGCTTGAGTCTGGTAGTGATGGCGGGATTGTTGATCGCGCTGATTGTGGTAGCCGTGCGTCTGGCTCGCCACGCGCGAGG
This sequence comes from Acidobacteriota bacterium, assembly GCA_031414155.1. Lineage (GTDB taxonomy): Bacteria > Acidobacteriota > Blastocatellia > RBC074 > RBC074 > JACPYM01. Next base: position 1,557 of record JANNUY010001029.1, on the reverse strand, counting down.
TTTTACGTTGGCAGAACAAGGGCTGGTTCATATGAATTTCAGCCTCTTTTTGGGTTGGATCACCGTCGCCACCGTCGCAAACTTAGGGCAAGTGTTGACGGCTTATGAATGGAGCGGTTGGGGCGCGCAAGCTGAAACGTGGGGCATTGTCGCCTTATTGGCGGCAGGTATTGTTGCTTCTGCCGTTACGGTAGCGCTCAAGGGCAACCTTCCTTATGCGCTGGCGGTGATGTGGGGTTTGCTCGGAGTGGCCGTAAACCAATTCACGCGCGGCGGGCCTGCGGATTCAAACCCCATCAGTTCAAATAAGGTTGGTGCAGTTGCGCTGGCCGTTACATTGCAGGTGGCTTTTACGTTCTTGTTCACGCGCCAGGAGCGTTACGTGCGGCACCACGCGCCGCTAAGTACCTTAGGAGTAAAACTATGAATTATCCATTTGATATAACTTCAGTATTGCCTAACGATCCTTTTCCGCGTCCGCCTGATTTGCCGATGCCGAAACCGGGCGACTTGCCTAATTATCCAATACCACAACCGGGCGACTTGCCTGACTTCCCAGCACCGCAACCGCCCGGGCCGCAACATCCGCTGCCGCCTTACAATCCGAGTGAGCCGCCGACCTTGCCGCCGAACGTGGCTCCATCGGAACCTATGCCATTACCTTTAACTTAAAGGAGCATCAAAATGACTGCGACAATTTCAAGAGATGAATTGAAACAATAGATGGAGCTTGGCTGGATTGACTACTGAAAGCGACCATCAGCATTGATGGATTTAGCGGCCTTAGAAGAACTGATGAAAGAAAAACCTTTAGAGAGGCAGCCCGCACCAGATCAAACAAGTGGGCTGCCGCCGCAAAGCAAGATGCTGGTGCCTAAACCTCATCCGGCGACGCCACCTTCAGAAGTGGAAACCGAGCGTGCCGAGCTAACCGCCACCCCCGAAAAGCGCGCCACCGATGATTGGCCCGATGACGATCCGTCGGTTAAACCTCAGACGTGATCTTTCACTTCGGTCACGCCCGCTTGGCGCGCGCAATTGGCGCAGCAATAAAACGTATGGTTCGCTTCGATGCCGTGTCCGATGATACGGCATCCGCATTGTGTGCAATGCGGGGCCAGCGCATGAATTGCGCATTCAAAACTATCGAACGTGTGCGACACGCCTGCCGCGATTACCTCAAAAGCTAAATGATAGTGGTTGCCGCAAACTTCACATTGACCCATGACATTCACTCCTTATCTGGTTGTTGCCCCAAAGGCGCGCGCGACCATTCCTAACTTCAGGTCACGCGCGCCCTCTGGGCTTTACGCTTGCCACCGAGGGACGCACAAAATGGTAGCAGCGTAAAGGCTTTTTTGGCTTTACCGCATCACGGTGGGTGACGGACGCGCGTCAACCATCATCCCGTCGAGCTTGTCGTCTATCTTGATGGCTTCGAGTTTCGGTTGGCCCTTGGCCTTGCCCGATACGACGATGGTGTAAAGGTGGCCTGCCTCGAAGCTGACATTCGGAATCGTGAGCGCCACGGTTTTGCTGCCTTGCGGACGCACTTCA
>JANNUY010001028.1:0-11745 GCA_031414155.1 Acidobacteriota bacterium | reverse complement strand
GGCGTTACCACAAGCTGATCGGTGAGTAACGCGCAAAGACGATAAAAAAACCCGCCCGTTGATATATCCAGGGCCAACGGGCGGGTGTCACGGGGTAGTAACTCGTAAAAATCTGGCGGCTTACTTGAGGTTTTCGATCATCTGCAAGCCGGCAGGGCCAAGCAGCACGATGAATAACACCGGAAACAAAAACACCGCGAGCGGGAAAAGCATCTTGACCGCCGCACGTTGGGCGGCCTGTTCAGCGCGTTGGCGGCGCTTGGTACGCAAGGCTTCAGAATAGACGCGAATGGCGCGAGCAATCGAAGTACCGAAGCGGTCGGTTTGAATCAACATCGCGCACAGGCTGCGCAGGTCTTCGACGCCGGAACGTTCGGCGAGATTGCGCAGCGCTTCTTCGCGTTGGCGGCCCATCCGAATTTCGGTGTTTACCAAACCGAACTCATCCGCAATGTCAGGGTGAACGTGTTTCATTTCCTCTGACACGCGCGTGAGGGCAGAGTTCAAACCCAGTCCGGCTTCGACCGAAACCACCAGCAAATCGAGGGCGTCAGCCAGACCACGCCGCAAGCGATCCTGCCGCGAGTTGACCATGAAGCTCAAAATTTTGTCGGGCAATAAAAAGCCCATCAGCACGCCGCCGCCGAGATAAATCAGCGAATCGCCTAAGGGTTTGCCAACCAGCAAGAGAATCAGCACGACCAGCAACGGGAAGCCCACCAAACTGACCATCTTGATCGCATAATAGATCATCGTGGAATTGGCAGAACGATAACCGGCGTGCATGAGTTTCTGTTCAATCTTTTTCGCTTCCGAAGCTGAAATCGGAGCCAGTCTATTGATTTCCTTAGCGGCTTTTTTCGCCATTTCGGCGGCCTGGTTTTCTTTGGCGGCGCGCTCTTCACCTTCTGCCTCTCCCGCAAAATCACGATCGGCACGATAGCCTTCCAGCCGGTCGAACACGGAGGTTTCAGGTTTCTTGAACACGAGCATCGCCGCGACACCCAACAAGGCGAAAAATCCTAGTGCAAAAATGATTACCATATCAGTCTCTTAACTTATCTCGTGGACAAACTTAATCTGGCTTATCTCTGGTAAGCAGGGCGGAACGGAGTTGAACTCCGCACCGTTCTGCTCCCACATACCTCAAATCTGAATTTGCATAATTTTGTGAATGACGGCCATACCCACGCCCTGCAAAACGCAAGCGGCCATTAAAAGCTGATGGCCTTTTTCCGTCTTCCACATAATGCTCATGTATTCGGGGTTGATATAAGACACGACCAACGCGATGAAAACCGGCATGCCACACAACACGCGCGCCGACATACGCGAAGAAGTCGTCAACGTATTGAGGTCTTCCAAAATGCGGAAGCGTTCACGAATCGTGGTGGAAACCTTTTCTAGAATCTCTGACAAATTACCACCGGTTTCGCGCTGAATCATGATCGCCGTGATGCACAGATGCAGATCGAGTAACGGCACGCGTTCGGCCATATTTTCCAGCGCGATTTTGATGGAAAGCCCCAGGTTTTGTTCTTCATACGTGCGGCGAAATTCCGTTGAAATGGGGTCGGGCATTTCTTTCGAAACCATGTGCAGCGCTTCTGAGAATGCGTGGCCGGAAGACAGCGCACGACTCATCAGTTCCAGCGTGTCAGGCAGGTCGGCCATGAATTTATCGAGCCGTTGTTTGCGTTTGCGCATCACGTGCCAGAGCGGCACAAAACCGGTCAAGCAACCTACGCCCAGCGCCAGCAACAGCGGGGCGCTAAGCATGGTGATCGCCAGCATACCCAGCAAACCTGTTACGCCCATAAACATAAACAAACGCATGACGGTGAGGTGCAAATCGGATTGGTCAATCATGCGCTTGACCCATTTCACGAATTGCACGCGCTTGAGAATCTCGTTGACCGAAGGAATTTCCGACAAAAGTTCATCGCGCGCCAACCTGATTTTATTTACGTCTACGGTCCCGCCCAGCATGGCGGCATTACCATATTCGTCGTCGAAACCGAGCATGACTTCGCGCAAACGTTTTTCCATGCGCTCGCGCTCTTCGGCGGACTTGCGCGTAATCATCAGATACGTCGCATAGGTCGCACATAAGCAAAATAAGAAAACGAAAAACGGCATCATAAGCTTCTATCCTTTCTCTTTCCGGCCTTTCTCTTTCCGACCTTTCTCTTTCCGGCCTTTCTTTTTCCGGTCACCATTCCCGTCATGGTTCTGGCACCAACGTTGAGCGGCTTATTCTTCCTCACGCACAAACCAGCTTTCATCTACCTTGTAGCCTGAAATGCGCAGATGTTTGACTAGGTTCGGCGGGTTACCGGCAGGGCGATGCTTGCCGATCACCTTGCCTTTCTCATCCACGCCTTCGCGTTCATAACGAAAAATGTCGTTGACGCGCACTTCGTGTTCATCCAGTCCAATAATTTCAGAGATGTAAGTGACGCGGCGCGAACCATCACTTAAACGCGAAGCCTGAACGACTAGATTGACCGCCGAAGCGATCTGCTGACGCATAGCGCGTTCGGTGAGTTTCATCCCGGACATTTGAATCATCGTCTCGATACGCAACATCGCATCGCGCGGGTTGTTGGCGTGAATCGTAGACATCGAACCGTCGTGGCCCGTGTTCATGGCCTGCAACATATCAATCGCTTCTTCGCCGCGCGTTTCGCCGATCACCACGCGGTCAGGGCGCATACGCAAAGCGTTCTTGACACAATCACGGGCGGTAACATCGCCTTTGCCTTCAATATTTTTGGGCCGCGTTTCTAGCCTTACCACGTGGGGTTGTTGCAACATCAATTCGGCGGCGTCTTCGATGGTGACGACGCGCTCGTCTTCGGGAATGTAAGACGACAGCGCATTAAGCAAGGTCGTTTTACCAGAACCCGTACCGCCGGAAATGATGATGTTCATTTTGGCTTTCACGCACATCTTCAAAAGTTCGGCCATGTCTTTGGTCATCGCGCCTTTCTGAACGAGGGCGTCGAGTTTGAGCGGATTTTTGCCGAAACGGCGAATCGAGAGCGAAGGGCCGTCCAACGCAATCGGCGGGATGACAGCGTTGACGCGCGAACCGTCTGGCAGGCGAGCGTCCACCATCGGCGAAGATTCATCAATCCGACGGCCTACGGTTGAAACAATGCGTTCGATCACGCGCATCACATGCTCGTTGTCGTTGAAAGTCACTCCCGAACGTTCGAGCTTGCCGCCGCGTTCGATGTAAATCTTGTAGGGCGAATTCACAAGAATGTCAGAGATCGTCGGATCGGCCAGCAATTGTTCCAGCGGGCCTAGCCCGAAGAGTTCGTGCCGCACTTCTTCAATCAACCTTTCGCCTTCCACCACGGAAAGCGGGATTTCCTGGCCGCTCAACACATCTTTGGCGAGCCGGGAAACTTCTGAATGCACCTGCTGCGGCGTGAGCAGGTTGATCTTGGTCAGATCCATGCGGTTGATCAGCTCGCGGTGTAAGCGCGCTTTCAACTCTTGAAAAGCCGTCGCCTGTTGTTGCGGCGCAGCGGCGGCTCCGTTTTGACCGGGAGCGCCAACTACACCGGTCTGCGTAGGCGCAAACCCATTGGAGCCTAATCTTTCACGTAACGACATAGCACTTCCTATTTTTCCCTGAGGCTAGGGGATAGCCCAGTGGGTGAATAAAACGACAAGGGGTCGTGCGATGAGAAAACTGATGACAAATCAGCACACACCACGAGTGGGAACCGGACGTAACCGCATTGCGGGTTACGCGACTGATTCGCGTCTCGGGTTATGTAAGGGTCGTTACGGAGGCCTTCTAACGAGGCGCGGAGAAATGTGCGTTGCCTACTCCTGCTCTTCCGACGACACCGTCACCAAACACCAGCACCTACCAGCAGCAGGTGCATCCTCAGCAGGTAAGTTAGCGGCTAGCGGGCGCTAGGCGCGAAACTGCATCTGAGGTTCTTCGGCAGGGCCAGGGGGTAAAGCGGGTGGTAATGCGCGCTGGTTTGAACGCGGCATCACCGTGACCTTGCCGTTCGCAGTAGCTCCGTTGCTGGAACTGCTGCCGCTGCCCAATCGGAAACGACTGGGCAATAACTTGCTCAAGAGACTTTTCTTCTCGCGGGGCTGCTCGCTCTGTTCGGGCGCTGCCGCGCCATAAGCCGTCGCCAGCCGTTTGAGTTCAGCGACCACCGGCGAGTTAAAACTGCCACCGGCGAGCGGTTGTCCCAGGTTGATTGAATTGATTACGCCGGCGTAATCGTTCGTGATGAACGCCGAAATCTTTTCGCCAAGATAACGCTCGACGTGGCGCAATTCGAGGTTGCTTTGCTTGCTCCACTTGTTGATGACCGTCTTGATCTTGGAGCGCGAATAACCCAGCCGGTCAAAAATCGTCAGCGCGCGTTGGGCGCTGCGCACGGCCAGAATGTCGAGGGTCAACACCAGCATCACGTCGTCGGCGTTGTCGAGCGCCGCCAGCGTGTTGGCATCGAAAGTGTGCGGTAAATCAAGGACGACGTAATCGTGGTTTTCGCGCAACACCTGAATGACTTCCATCAACGGTTCGGGGCGAATGTCTTCTGCCGCGTCGGCGTTGCGCGGCGCAGGCAGCACGGCCAGATCGGAAGAATGCGGCGCGAGATAACTCGCCAGCAACCCTTCGTCGAGGCGCGCCCGATTGACCACCAGATCCGCAATCGAGAATTTAGGTTTAATGCCGTAAAAGATGTCGAGGTCACCGGCTTGCAGATTCAAATCCACGACGACGGCAGGAGCTTGCAAGGCGACGGCGAGATTGGCCGCGAGAAAAGAAGTGCCGCACCCGCCCTTGCTGGAAAAGACGCTGATGACCCGACCCCGTTTTTTGTTACCCGAAGAAGTTTTTGACGTGGTGAACTCATTCGCGCGATCAATCACGGTTTTGAATTCTTCGGCAATGATCGGCAGGCGCAGGAATTCGCGCGCGCCAGCGCGCAACGAGGCGAGAATGAGTTCAGGCGAAGGATTGCGAGAAGCGCAAATGATGACCGTCTCAGGACAAACTGCCGTGATGCGCTCGCATAACGACCAAGCCTGCCCCGGCGTCGCGCCGAGCGTCACGATAACGGCGGAAGGCCGCCACCGCACTACGTCGGCGTATACCTGTTCGATGTCGTCACTGACCGCCAACACCCGCGCGCGACGATCTGTAGAGAGCGCTACCCGTAAGTTCTGTGCGGTTTCCTGTCCCGTGGCAAAAATGACAAACGTTAGTGATTGGTTCATGGGTTTATCAATCATTCCTACCAATTGAATTGGCAATCGTTCTGCCAATTGAATTGGCAGTTTTCTGCGATCACTTTATCGTCCGGCTTGCCCTGGAAAAGCCTGCTCGGCGGCGCTTTGATCGGTTAGTGTATGTTCATTCTGTTTCAATCAACGTATCACCGCAATGGCGCACGTCAGCGAAACAGCCCATCAGATATTACCGGGAATGACCCCGGCACTTTCCGCATTCGCGGTCGCGGTAAACGGTTTCATCAGATAATTCGCCCCGATCAACGGCACGCTGAGATTAAACTGATAATTCTTAATCTCGACTTTCACCGAGCCTGAATTAACGCCGTAATTGGACGTGTAGGTGAGAAAGACGTGGCTGGTGGACAAGCCCGGCGCAATCGGGCGCGTACCCATCGTTGTCGTGCCGTAAATCACCATGTTTTTCACCATGGTCTGCGTCCCAGTGCTGTTGTTGTTTGTCGCGGCATAACGCGCGCCACGCCGTGCGGCTTCTGACAGGGCGTTGTAAGCCGCCATCGCACGTCCGATCTCAATGATACCGAACGTCAGCGTGAAAAACAGCACGCCGCCCAAAGCCATTTCCGGCAACGACACTCCGCGCTCGCGCGACGGGGCAAGTTTTCGTAATTGTTTTCTGCGCAACATTAAACTTCTCCTTCGGTCTTCCCCACGGGATACCCATGAGAAAACCGCTTCATCTTCCCCACGGTTGGCGGGCGGGCCAGATAGTCCGCGCACCAAGCGCATTCACTGCTTGCGTGGCGTGGCGGCCACCGATGAGCCGCCACGCTTCCTTGCTTTACGCCCAGACAGCTTAGCTGCCGGAATAACGCATAACGGTGTTCACCTTAATCGGGATGTTCAGCCATTGATTTCCCTTGCCGGTCATCTTCGAAAGGCTGAACACCGGGGCATATATCACGTTGTTGGTGGCCACCTTCACCGTTGGTTGTGCAGGGGGGGTTGTTGGTGGTGGCAACGCCACGACGGTAACTGTGATATTCGATTCGCTCAGTCCCGGATAAATCAACTGCGCCGCTGAACAAGCGGCGGTCGTTTGACCGCACAGGGCCATCCGACGCGCATACTGTAACTCAGTATTCGTACTCGATTTATCGGACATATACACAGCGCCCGTCATCGTTGCGCGTAACATCGTCGAACGCATATGAAAGTAACGTCCGAACTCTGCCACGGTCGCCAACAACAGAATCATGATCGGCATCACGAATGCCGCCTCGACCAGTTGCAACCCCCGCTCTCGCCGGGCAACCGATGTTTTAGTAAGTCTTTTCAGCATATTTCACCTCAGCGATAAAGGACTGGGACGGCAATGCCGCTCGACATATCGGAAGATTGCGTAGTGGACAGCGTGCCCGAAGAGCAAGTGGTGCAGTTGTTGCCGCCGCCAATCGTGACGCGATCGCCGATGTATTCCAATTGCATACGACCGAGATCTGTCGGACGCTTTTTCACAAAGAACGCGCCGTATTTATAGGTCTTCAACGTGCCGTATTCATAAGCGCCATCTGCCCCCGGCGGGTTAACCCAGGTGGATTTTTTCATAATGCCCATGATGAGAACACGACGACCCGCCACGCCGGTGCGCCCGGCGGGAGCCAACAGATTCGTGCCCGCTTTATACTTGTCATAAGAATAGTTGCCTGCTCCAGAGCCGCTGCTTTCCCGGACATTGGCGTCGGGTGGGAAATAATTCGCTTCGTTCGAGCCTATCCCCGGCACCGTCATGGGTGTCCCTGAATCGGCGTAGTCGTTGAAGAGGGTATTCAATCCTGATCGGACATTCACCGCTTGCGGGTGCGTATTGACTTCATGCTCGGTGTTTTTGCAAAAGCATCCGCTCATAGGAGCCACCATCTGCTTATTGAGATCGCTTCCCGCTGGACCGGTATTGCCTTTAATCACCTCAAAGGTCGCAGAGAGCGCATCGCATGGCGGCGTCAGGTTGACGTTATAAGTGCAACCCTTGGTGTAAGTCTTCGTGTTGGCGCAAGTGCCCGCCACCGAGAGGTTGCCGCTGCTCACATCGTCTTCCACTAACACCAGACGCGACAGATTGGTGACGCTCGTGATGCCAGGGTCATTCGACGTTCCCGTAGCAGTCGTACCGCTGGCGGATTGCCCAGCAACGGAGCGGCGCGTGAAATTCTTGCTGGTCGCTCCACCCAAGGCCATGTTCGCCACATAGACTTTCACCGCAGTCGGTGCCAGATTGACGCGCACAAATCGCACCTTCGAAAAATTCGTGGTGTGTTTCGCCGTTGCCAAACTCCAACCAGTACCGTTGTTGTCAAACTGGCTTAAGTTGGACGCAAACGTCACGTTGGCCGCAGGGATATTCACCGCCGCCACGTTAAAGTTATAAGTGTTGGCAACTGCCGTAGCGCGCGCCACCGCACTGTCTAACCCGGCCACTGAACTATCGAGCGCGGTCGCACCGGCCATCGCCGCAGCGTCGGCGGCGTTCTGCAATTCGGTACCTGCCGTATAAAAATTACTGATGTCTACTGCCAATCCGGCAGATAACAAAAATGCCGTGAAACCCAGCGCGGCTACGGCGATCATTACACCTCGTTCGCGCTTGTTTCGACTTGCTCTACCTTTTCCTTTAAGTCTCATTTGCATTACTCCTTTCTTGCCTACCATGCCTTTTCTTAAAACTGTCGCAGGCGGTATTTCGCCTGCAATCAGACCTGCTCAAACTGAAATCGTGATGTGAAGGGATGTTTTGGAAAAGCCATCCCGGAAGATCGTGGGCAGTGAACCCGCCGCGCCGAACGCGTAGCTCAGTGGATTAGCCGCTGGGCTGTTCCCTGACCTGCGCGTTCGTCGCTGCGCGTTATGAACCGTTCTCAACCCGGACTGTAATGCAAACCGACGGCGTCTTTGTTACGGACGCGTTTGTGCTGTCACAGTCGCGGTAGCAGGCACTTGAATCTTCCATTGCAAAGCGGTGACACCTTTGTCGGGGGTGATGCCACGCTTGGTCGTGGGCTTAGCGTTGGAGGTGGTCGGCGCCGAGGGCACTTTTTCGGGCGCTTTCTCTATGGGAGTGGCACTAGGCGCTGAAGTATTACTCGGTACGCCTTGTGGTTGGCCAATCTGATTAGCCGGATTTGACGGGTCAACAGCTTGAGTGCCGACAGGCGGAGCTTCAGTGCCAGTGGTGGCCGGAGCCGCCGCATCGCCACCGGTCGGGGCTGGCGTTTCACCGTTGGCAGGTGCAACCGGATTCGCGCCGCCTTCTACTGGCATTGCTTCTCCTGCGGACTTTTCAGCTTCGGGAACAGCAACAGGCGAAGCGACAGGCGCGTCTTCTTTGGTTTCGTTCTTATCGCTTTCGGCTTTCGGCGGATCGGGATAATGCGTACCCAACGGCGAACCGTTGCGAATGCCTTCGACGCCTTTGTAAGTTGGCACTTGATCGGCGTTCCACGGCTTGATGAGATTGGTCGTCACAATGAAAACCACTTCTGTTTCGTTCTTCTGAAAAGATTTCGATTTGAAAAGGTTGCCAATGATCGGAATGTCGGCGATGACCGGAATCTTGCCGAGCGACTTGGTTTCACTGTTATCCAGCAACCCAGCAATGCCGAAGGTCTGACCGTTTTGCAATTCAATCGAGGTTTTCACCTTGCGAGTGCGCAAAGCCGGTACGCGATAACCTTGGAAGTCTACGCCCGAAGCGTAATCCAGCGTCGAGACTTCGGGTTCAATTTCCAACCGAATGTGCTGCTCGTCCAGAATCTGCGGTTTGAAGTGCAAACGCACACCGTATTCCTTCCACACAATCGTCACCGCCGATTGACCGTTGCCCGACGCTTGCACGATGGGCACGGGAATTTCTCCGCCCGCCAGAAAGCTGGCTTCTTTGCCGTCCATTGCGACGAGATTGGGTTCGGCCAGCGAACGTAAAGCTCCGCTGGTTTGCAGCGCCCGAATGTAATTGGCAATGCCGTTGGTAAAAAAGAAAAGGTTCATCGAACTGGTGGCTGCGCCCAGCAATTCCACCGTGCGCAGGGGGCCGCCTGAGGCTGCATCAGTCCTAACGGGTGCGCTGCCCGTGTTGCTGGTACCAGCGTTGCGCCCGTTCATTTGCACCGAAGGCGAATAAGCATATTCAGCCATTTTGTTGCGCTGCACTTCGGCCACGCGCACGTTCATCTGAACCTGTTGAATGCTCTCAACCGCTTGCGCTGCCAAATTGACCGTCTTGTAACCCGCCGCTTTCACAATCGCATCCACTTGCGACATCACGAGCGAAGGCACGTTGCCCGAAATCACGACTGCGCCATTGGCCTGACTCAAGCGAATGTCCATGTTGGGAAACAAGGCACGCACTTGCGAATCAATTTGCGCGAGATTGACGCGCACATCCACGTCAAAGAAAACGAATTGAGTAGTGTCTTTCGACCAAGCGGTGAAGCGGGCACGTCCGCTGAGTTTGCCGTTGACCATCATTTGGTTCGGCGCAACCAATACGGCTTCGGCGACTTCGGTATTGGAAACCGCCAGGCGTCCGATGGATTCATCGAAAACCACCAAAGCGGATTGTCCGGCCAAGACATAAACCGGCACGGGTTCTTTAGGCGGGGTAGCAAACGATACGCTGATGCTGGCTTCTTGCGCGAAGCCCTGGGCATAGGCCAACAGGCTTCCGGCAAACATCAGCAGCGCCGTCGCCACGAGGGCCATCCCTCTTATCTTTACATTATGAGGGGCATTACGAGATTGGTTAAGCATGGTTCATTTCTCCTTAGTTATTTACCACCGACGCGCTTGCAGCCCTGGTCTGGCGCATATTGTCGGCAGTGCGTGGGTTATACCTTTCATTCGCATCGGCACCTCGATTCAAACCTGTGCTGCTGGCGGCAGCCGGTCAGAATCACCAATCACGAACCAAAGAGCTTAAAAAGAGCAAAGAGTTGTTCATTGCCGCGCTGACGTGTCGTTTCGATTCAAAGCGGGGGGACGCTTTTATGGCGTATGACGAACGACAACAAAGACAATAAGACGATGGCGATCAGGCCGCCTTAGAAAAGCGGATGATGGGGAGGCTCGGACACTATCAGTCAGGGCGCTGTCAGCACGCTTTCAGGGCGCTGTGTAGGCAGCGCCCTGATGCTCACTTCATAGAGTGACCTGGGAGGGATTTGGCCCTTTCAAAAAAATCGTTATTGCGGAAACACGACTTCAGCACGTTTGTTGCCGCTGTAAACCGGCACGGTATTCACGGGCGGAGCCGGAGGAGCGGCGACCGGAACGGGCGCGGCAGGTTTGCGGGGAGCAGGCGCATCATAGTTGTCGTTTTCCCACGCGGCGCGGCGCGACGCGCGCTGGGCGGCAGCCGGTTGAAAGCCCGGCGCGGCAGCAGCATCGCTCCACGAGGGCGGCGGCGGCGCGTCTTGCACTGAGTCGCCCGCCATCAGGTTTTGCGCTTTCGCCCCCGGCGTTTCCACCGGGTTTTGATCGGTGAAGCTGCGAACGATCAAACGCAGTTTCGTGTCGTAAGAAGACATCACTAATTTTTCGGCTTCCTGCGGCGTCACCAGCAAAGTGATGGTTTTGACGCTGTCTGGCGCGACTTGTTCTTTGGGCGTAGCGATGTTCTGTCCGGTCGCCAGCACCTTGATGTTCTGCAATACCACCTTGGCCGTCGTATTGGCGCGGCCTCCTTTGTCTACGCGGACGATGGAAATCACATCCACCAACATGCCAGGCGAAAGCAGGCCTGCCACCCCGGCTTCGTCGTCAACGCGAACCGTCATGGCGCGATAACCTTCCGGCACGAGCGATCCAATTCCGGGCAAAGAGCCTTTCGGCGCGAGGCGAAATTCCGTAATCGGCTCACGCGCGCCAATGGCGTTGATCGTGACACGTCCGACTAAATCTTCGGGCTTTTGAAAAGCCGATTCCGGGGTGATGGACTTGGGGTATTGCACTTTCGTCAATTGCTCTGGATTCAATTGCATCCCCAGTGGCACCTCGACCTTGGCGACGACAATCTCGCTCAGGTTTTCAGCAACGACTTGTTTCGATCCCCGGTTGAGAGACATCAACGCGAGGAAACCAAGCAAACCAGCCCCGGCTAAAATAATTGCGATGACCTTGTTGTTTTTCACAGCTTCTCACTCCTGTCACGCCACGCCTCTCTCAAAGCAGGCGGTCAGCTAGGCGCAAAAATTGCGCCGTGTTTTATTTCGGGAAAGTGACTTCGGTGCGTTTCGGCCCGTTGTAAACTTCGATAGTGTCTACGCGCGGCGCGGGCGGCGCGACATTCGGGGTGACGCTCCCGGCAGCTTCGCCTTCGCTAATGCCTCCGCGTGCAACCCGGCGACCCCGCGGTGCAGGCGCATAGCGCGGCATCTCTTCGCCCAGCATTTGATTGGAGGGTTTGGGAATTTCTTGAACCTGATCGCCCTGCAACATATCGCCATTGCG
>JANNUY010001027.1:0-2848 GCA_031414155.1 Acidobacteriota bacterium | reverse complement strand
CCACCGGTGCGGTAGTAAAAGAATCAAGCGCCCCGGCAGGGGCGCGGGACTCACATTAAGCGTAATCATCACTTCACGTCTGGCGTCCCTGCCGGGACGCGAAATGGCTTTCCGATCCGACCGGTGGTTTCACCACCGGCTACCATCCGCAGCGCCTCCGGCGCAAAGAACAAGTCAAACTCAATACCATTACCTGACCGCGTAACATCAGTTATCAAAATTGTTATTCATCCCGTAGGAGAAAATACGAAATGCGTTCTACACCCCAATTTGCCACGCCGCGTAAGCTAACGTTGATTACGTTAGTCACTCTCACGCTGCTTATCATCGCCGCTTTGGTATTGCCGTTAGTCAATTGGCAAACGAAAACGGCTGCCGCCGAAGCGCCCAAGCCGCTGGCTGTTCAGCCGGTGTTGCAGACTCCGTGGCAGTTGGGCGTACGCAATCGCAGCGACCGCCACAAAATTCAAGTGCAGGATTTGCAGTTGGCCGATCAACTCGTAACGCAAGGCGCGCGCGTCATCGCCGATTACGGAACCTATCGTTTGCTCGAAACCAACACCGCGCTGGCACAAAGCCTGACGCCGGGCGCGCGGGCTGAAATCCGCGATGACCACAATTTGATTTTGCTGAATGCGGGCGCGCTCGACACTACGTCGTCTGAAGTCATCGCCCGACGCAGCGTGCGCAGCGTCAAGTCGGCGGCGCGTAATGGCGTAGCCGCCAGAGCCATGCGCTTGGTGCAATTCGTCGGGCCGGTGCAGCCCGAATGGTATTCCGCGCTCGAAAAGACCGGCGCGCAAATCGTCACTTACATTCCGAACAACGCCTATCTCGTTTATGGCGAAGCCGATGCGATTGACCGCATGCAAGATTGGGCGGCGCGCGCGTCTTATGTGCAATGGGACGGCGATTATCGTGATGAATACAAATATGACGCGGCGGCATTGATAGCCGCTAGTGCTGAAAAAGACGAAAAAGAGAAAGCAGGCGCGAAAAAACTTTCCGCCGCCGCCGGAGGCAAGCAGCCGCAAGGTTCGATAACGCCGACGGATTATGCGCAGGTTCAGTTGGTGGCGGATGTCGCGCAAAACGCGCTCACGAAAAATGCTATCAAAATCTCGGTCGGTGACACGGGCATCATTCGTGAATACGCCATTTCGAAATATATCAACATCACGGTGAAGCTGCCGACTGGCCTTTCGGTAGATGTTTTCGCCAAACGGCTGGCGAATTCGCGCGATGTGGTGACGGTCGAACGCTATCTGCTGCCAACCAAGCAGGACGAGCGGCAAGATCAAATCATGGCGGGCAACATCACTGGGAACATTCCCAACGCGGGCGACTATCTCGCTTATCTGGCGAGCAAGGGACTCACGCAAGCGCAATTCACCGCGTCGAATTTTGCCGTCAACGTTTCAGACAGCGGCATTGATAACGCCACCACGAATCCGAATCACTTCGGATTGCACACCAGCGGCGCGTTCGGCAGCAGCCGCGTGATCTATAACCGGCTCGAAGGCACGGCGAACGGCGGCAGCACGCTGGCAGGTTGCGACGGACACGGCAACATCAACGCGCACATCATCGGCGGCTTTGTGCCGACGGGCATGGTTGGCGGGGTTAATTTCGGCATTGCGCCGCACGCCGACGCCAGCGGATTTCGTTATGGCCTGGGCGTAGCGCCTTTCGTCAAAGTCGGTTCGTCGGTCATTTTCGACCCCGGTACTTTCACCAGCCCGAATTACGCCAATCTTGAATCGCGGGCCTATCAGGATGGCGCGCGCATTAGTTCCAATAGCTGGGGAGCCGCCAACGGCGGTGCGTATAACTTGGATTCACAGGCTTACGACTTTTTGGTGCGCGATGCTCAGCCTGCCACTTCGGTGAATCCGACGGCGGGCAATCAAGAAATGGTCATCGTCTTTGCGGCAGGAAACAACGGTTCGGGCGCTAATACGATTGGCAGCCCCGCGACGGGTAAGAACGTCATCACGGCGGGCGCTTCTGAAAACGTCCATGCGTTCGGCGCGGCTGATCAATGCAACACACCTGACACCGAAGCTAACAGCCTGAATGACATTGTTGGGTTTTCGAGCCGCGGCCCTTGCGATGACGGACGCATCAAGCCCGACTTGGTCGCGCCGGGCACGCACGTTTCAGGCGGCGTCGCGCAAGCCGCTCAGGTCGCGCCTGCGGGAACGGGCACGGGCGCGCAGTTGGCTTGCTTTGACGCCACGGGCGTATGCGCCGGGCCGGGCACGAGCAATTTCTGGCCGTTGGCGCAGCAGTATTACACGGCGTCTTCGGGCACGAGCCACTCAACGCCCGCGATTGCCGGCGCGGCGGCGCTGGTGCGGCAACAGTTCATCAACGCCGCGATGAGTCCGGCGACGCCCGCCATGACCAAAGCCGTTTTGATGAACGGCGCGAAATACATGACTGGCACGGGAGCCAACGACAATCTCTATTCCAACAATCAGGGCATGGGGTTGGTCAACCTCAATAACTTCTTCGATCATTTCGTGACGCCGACGGTGTTCCGCGATCAGGTGGCGGGCGAGACTTTCACGGCTACCGGACAGACGCGCGTTTTCACCGGCATTGTGAGCGACAACACTAAGCCTTTCCGCGTGACGTTGGCTTATACCGACGCGCCCGGCGCAACGGTCGGCAATGCTTTCAACAACAACCTCGACCTCACGGTCACGGTGAGCGGCAATACTTATCGAGGCAACGTCTTTACCGGAGCCAATTCGGTCACGGGCGGCGCGGCTGATATTCGTAACAATGCTGAAGGCGTATATCTGCCCGCCGGTACGATTGGTGCTTATACCGTGACGGTCAC
>JANNUY010001026.1:0-13695 GCA_031414155.1 Acidobacteriota bacterium | reverse complement strand
ACGATTGCAATTGATCTTGATTGCGTTTTGTTTCGGCGCGTTTCTCGAAGGCACGGGCGGCGGCGGCGCTCCGGTTGCCATTGCCGGAGCCTTTCTCATTGGTCTCGGCTTTCCTCCCTTTCAAGCAGCGGTGCTGTGCCTGATTGCCAACACTGCGCCCGTCGCCTGGGGCGGCGTAGGCAATCCGATTCGTACGCTCGCGGGCGTGACGGGCTTGCCCGAATTGCAATTCAGCGCGATGACCGGGCGCATCTTGCCGCCGCTCTCGCTCATTCTGCCTTTCTGGCTGGTGCGTAGCATGGTTGGTTGGCGCGAGACGTTTCAGGTGTGGCCTGCGTTATTGGTTAGCGGCGCTTCGTTCGCAGGCATGCAATTTTATTGGTCAAATTATCAAGACGTAGGCTTGGTTGACGTGACCGCGTCAATTTTTTCGTTGTTGGCAATGGTGGTGTTTTTGAAATTCTGGAAGCCGCGCGAAGTGATGCCAGTCAGCGGCGAATTGGCTGCGCCTGTACATCACCCATTGAGCGCGGTACTAAAAGGCTGGTCGCCGTTCATCGTCGCTTCGATTTTGATTTTTGTGACGGGCTTGCCTGCGGTTAGCAAGTATCTAAATTTCGACGCGCTAAAAACGCCGATGCCGATGTTGCATAACGCCGTATTGAAAATGCCTCCCGTCGCGCCGCGTCCTTTGCCCGATGACGCGACGGTCAATTTGAATTTCATCAGCCTGCCCGGCACCGCCGTCTTGATCGGCGGCATCATTGCGGCGCTGCTGGCGGGTTTGTCGTTCCGCCGAGTCATCCAAATTTTCAAAGCGACGGTCGCCGAATTGATCCCATCGTTATTGGCGATCAGCTTCATGGTTGGCTTGGCTTATGTCACCCGCTATTCCGGGCTTGATACGATTTTGGGTTTGAGCATGACACACACCGGATGGCTCTATCCGTTTTTTGGCACGCTGCTTGGTTGGATGGGCGTAGCTCTCACCGGCACTGACGCAGGTTCAAATGCGCTATTCGGCAACCTGCAAAAAGTGACGGCTGAACAACTGGGACTCAGCCCGATTTTGATGGGGGCGGCCAATTCAGCGGGCGGCGTGATGGGCAAAATGATTGACGCGCAATCCATCGTAGTGTCGAGCGCGGCCACGCAACAGCACGGCAACGAAGCTGCGATTTTCAAGGCGGTGTTCTGGCATAGCCTCTCGCTGGCGTGTCTGGTGGGCTTGATCGTGATGACTTTTGCGTATGTGTTTCCGTGGCTGATTCCTCGGTGAGAGGCAACCGACTTACCACACTTTGCGTTGCGTCTTTATTAGGAGAGTTTCACTGCTCGTCCTTCCCGCGCGGCTTCATACGCCGCTAAGGCTATGCGCAAAGCTGCGCGCGCGTCTTCAATCGAAGCGGGTGAGGGCGTGTCGTTTTCTACGCATTCGATTAAATGATTGAGCGGGAACGGCGAGATGGCGCTCATCAATTCAGATGCCTCGCGTTCAAAGACCCAGTTGTCAGCCCCGCTCGCCAACACAGCGCGGTAAGGAGAACGCAAGCCGTCTTCGATAATTTCGCCGCGGGTACCGATGATTTCAGTGCGCAACACCGCGTTGTGTTTGGGTGAGGGGCCGGTAACGCGCGGCGCGTTGATTGTCCACGCGCCTTCAAGCGTAGCCACAATGCCATTCGCAAACGTAAACGTCGCCATGCCCCAGTCTTCGACAGCCAGATCACGATGAACGAGGTTCGCCATCTTCGCTTCGACTTGCACTATCTCACTAGCGGCGAGCCAGCGCAGAAAATCAATCCAATAAATGCCTTCGTCAATGAAAGCTCCGCCGGGCACTTGTTGTGGGTCAACGAACCAGCCGGGTTGGCCTGAGTGATACCAATCTTCGGCGATAGACCAACGCGCAGTTTGGTGCATAACGATGATCTCGCCGATTTCGTCGGAATCAAGACGCGCTTTCAGTTTGGCCGATCGCAAACGTTTGAGGCCTTGAAAGGCGACGCACTTGACGCCCGCTTGTGCGACGGCGGCAACCATCGCATCGGCTTGGGCGAGTGTCATCGCCATCGGTTTGCCCAGCACGATATGTTTGCCAGCGCGCGCTGCTGCAATCGTCAACGCGGGTAACTCGGCCACCGGCGCAGCGAGTTGAACCATGTCAATCTCTTCGTGCGCGAGCAACGATTCGTAATCGGCGTAACCGCGCACGCCAAACTTATTGCTGAATTCTGCTAATTGAGCGGCGTTGTGCCACGCGACCGCGACCAATTCGGCTTTGGGATATTCGCGCAACGCACGCGCCAAGTTGAAAGCCGAGTACCAATGTCCCAGTCCAAGTATCGCGACGCGCCATTTTCTCGCCATAAATTTTTCTCCCACGTCTAAAAGCATGCTTGGAAATTGAATATCCGCTTTGGCTTGAGCGGGATTTCGCCACGAAGAAGCACATAAACCGCAAAAGGAAAGAAAGTTTTTGTGGCTCTTGTGCCTTTTTGTGGCGAAATCACCGTCAGGTAAAGGCGGACATCAAATTTCCAAAGGCTTATTTCCCGTGGGCCTGAGGTGAGGTGAACTAGATGTTATTCTTTTTTCGGACGGGCCAGATTGAAGGTGCCGGTGTAAGACGAACTGGTAAAGAACCCGACGAATTCTTTGTCATTGGCGCGGCCAATCCAGTCAAAGACCCCGCCGCCATTGGCTCCGAGGTCGGTCGTGCCTTTGAACATCACAGCTTTGCCGACCTGACGGCCTTCCATTTTGATCGAATATTTATAGGCCCCGCCGCAATCGCCCTCAAAGGCCGCCAGCCATACGCCGTCTTTCAATTCGATTTGCGCGTCGAGCTTTTTGCAGATGTCTTTGGGCGGCGTCGTGCCTTGCGCCGGGCTGTAAATACCCCACGTACCCGTCCACGCGCCGTTGATGTCAGGGGTTGCGTCTTTTGCGGGTGCGGCAGGCGTTTGTGCCAAATGCGCCGCGCTGGTTATCAGCACGACGAAAATAACGGAAGCCAACCAACGAAATGTATTCATGGGTGATCCTTTTTCAGTTCAAGCTAGCCTTTACGGCTGCGGGTAAAAACGGTTGCGGCTGTCTGCCTTATCAGGAAATAGGATTCCAAACGGCTGATGGTATTTTTCAAAGCGTTTTGCACATGTTTACGCATGGTTTCGGCAGCCACTTTGGGGCTTTCGTTGCACAACGTGGCGGCGAGGTCTTGGTGGCGACGCGACGGTTCGTTCATAGATTTAGCACGCGGAACACATAGCCAGGTCGAAGCCAATACCTGATTTTTCTCAATGGCGTCGCACAACGGTTGGCAATGAGCGCCTTCGGCAATGCGGCGATGAAGCTTTTCGTGCATAGACAGATAAAGAAAACGATCCTTTCCGGCTTTGGTGGAAAGCGCGTCAACGCGCGCGGCCAGTTTTTGCAGGTCAGTGCGCTCTGGGGCCGTGGCGACTTCGGCAAATAGTTTGGCGGCTTGCACTTCCAGCGCCTCACGCACGACGTAATGGCCGCGCACCTCGGCTTCGGTCGGAATCTTCACCCGCGTACCGGCGCGCGGGCGGCTTTCAAGCAAGCCTTCGAGTTCCAGCCGCTGCAAAGCCTCTGAGACTGGCAACATGCTCATGCCCAGTTCCGCCGCGACTTTGCGACGCGAAACGATCTGGCCGATGGGCAACTCGCCGCGCAAAATCCGCTCGCGCAAAATCAAATAGGCTTCGGCAGACAAGCTGACCGATTCAATGGTTTCTTTCATAGTGGTTTCCTTCGATGAACTGCCGATGAACTGCTTATGTGAATGAAGTATGCTGGCGAGGTTGGGGTGTGTCAAGAAATTGAACGTGAGACGAAATGCCAATTCTGGCATATCAGAATGGCGGTAATCGGCTTGACGCTGCCCATAGGTGGCAGCATACTGAACGCGTTAGTTCCAACCATATTTTTTTCAATACGAGGCAAGGCAGGGCGAGCAGAACGCGAATGACGCAATCACCCTAGGCACTGAGGCGGCTAAGAGAAGCGTTGTCAGGCGCGTATGATTTGCAAAATCCATGTCACGCCACTCCAACAAGTTAAATGGTCAAGTTAAACGGTTACGCAATGAACCATCTGATTTTATGCGTCGTGCTTTATGGCTGTCTTGCTGCATCGTCCACAGTTTTGGCCGCAACCTCGGCGCAAGAGAGTCGCGTCGTAGAAGGGCTGACGATCAAGAGCCAGATACTGAAAAAGGACATGAAGTATTCTGTCTATCTGCCCGCCGGATATGATATGTCGCAGCGGCGCTATCCGGTGTTGTATTTGCTGCACGGCGGCGGAGGCAATCACAGCGACTGGATTCAACTCGGCAATGTGCAAGCCATCGCCGATGCCAGCATGAATACCAGCGGGCGCGCGGGCCAGTATGACGCCCAATCTGACACCCAATCTGACACAATGATCATCGTGATGCCTGATGCCGAGCAAACGTTTTATCTCAATCACATTCGCGGCGAATATCAATACGAAGATTACTTCATCAAAGAACTCATTCCGCAGATTGAGCAAACCTACCGCATTCGCGCAGAAAAACGGTTTCGTTCAATAGCCGGACTTTCTATGGGCGGTTTTGGCAGCTTGTTATATTCGTTGCATCACCCTGAACTTTTTCAGACGTGTTACGCGATGAGCGCGGCGGTGCGTACTGACGAAGAGATCAACAAGATGACGCTGCCTGAATTTCAGCGTCGTTATAAAACCGCGTTGGGCGAGATCAAGGAAGGCGACGCGCGCATTACAGAGTTCTGGCGGAAGAACAGCATTCTCGACTTGATGAAAAACCTGCCGGACAAACAAAAAGCAGCGGTGCGTTTTTATTTGGATTGCGGCGACGATGACGGTGGGCTTTACACCGGCAATTCGCTGTTGCATGTGCTGATGCGCGACCGTGCCATTCCGCATGAATATCGCGCGCGGGACGGCGGGCATACGTGGGAATACTGGCGCACGGGCTTACCAGAGGCGTTGCGTTTTGTGTCGGCGGGAATGCGTTAAGCAGAAAAGGAGAACCATGCGAATCAATAAGTTCATCACGGTTATTGCGGTTGTTGTGTTGTTATCATTAACGGTCGGACATTCTGCGCGCGCGGCCAAAGTCGCATTGCCGCGCAGCACGCCCGAAGCGCAAGGCGTTTCGTCCGCCGCCATTCGCGCCTATGTCGAAGCCGCCGACCAGCAGGTCAATTCGATGCACAGCTTTATGTTGGTGCGGCATGGTTACGTCATTGCCGAAGCCTGGTGGAAGCCCGAAGCCGCTGAGAAACCACACGTCATGCATTCGTTGAGCAAGAGCTTTACCTCGACAGCCGTGGGCTTGGCCGTCGCCGAAGGCAAACTGAACATAGACGATCTGGTGCTGAAGTTTTTCCCCAATGACGCGCCTGCTGAAGTTTCAGACAAACTCAAGCAGATGCGCGTGCGCGACCTGTTGACGATGACGAGCGGCCATAACGAAGAAACGAAGTTGCTCACTTCGACCGCACCGTGGGTGAAAACTTTTTTGGCGCATCCGGTTCCGCATAAGCCGGGCACGCATTTTCAATACAACACGCCCGGCAGCTTTATGCTTTCGGCGATTATCAGCAAAGTGACCGGACAAAATACGCTCGAATATCTGAAGCCGCGTTTGTTCGAGCCGCTGGGCATTGAGAATCCTGAATGGCCTGCGAATGCGCAAGGCGAATCGTTTGGCGGTTGGGGCTTGAAGGTTCGCACTGAAGACATCGCCAAGTTCGGTCAGCTTTATTTGCAAAAAGGGAAATGGAACGGCAAGCAATTGGTTCCGACTGCGTGGGTCGAACAGGCTACGGCCAAGCAGGTTTCCAACGGCAGCGATCCGGCGCGCGATTGGGATCAGGGTTACGGCTTTCAATTCTGGCGCTGTCGTCACAATGCCTATCGCGGCGATGGAGCCAACGGGCAGTTTTGCCTCGTGTTGCCCGAACTCGACGCCGTGATTGCGATCACAGCCAACACCAAAGATATGCAAGCCGAACTCAATGTGGTGTGGGATAAATTGCTTCCGGCTTTTCACGCAAAAAAATTGCCTGCCAATCAGGCTGAACAAACCAAATTGAAAGATGCTTTGGCGAATCTGACAACACGACCCTGACAGCAGGGTAATGATGGCGAGTGAATCAATGACAGAAAAAGTAGCAGTAATCACAGGCGCAGCGCGCGGCATCGGGCTGGCGATTGCGCAAAAGTTTTTGGCAACCGGCTATCGCGTAGCCTTGCTTGATTACGATGCGGCCACACTGGCGCAAACGGCAGAAGCCTTGCGCGAACAACCGGCGCAGCCCCTGGCGCTCACCGTCGAATGCGATGTTTCAAATCCACAACAAGTGCAAACGGCCATCGCTCTCATCGCCGCCCACTTTGGTCGCATTGACGCGCTGGTCAACAACGCGGGCGTGGCAGTTTTTAAGCCTGCACTTGAGACTACGTTTGAGGATTGGACGCACATTATGGCGACGAATCTGAACGGCCCGTTTCTTTGCACGCAAGCCTGCGTGCCGGTGATGCTCAAAAACGCCGAGACCAGCAAGGGCAGCATCGTAAATATCGCTTCGATCTCTGGCGTACGCGCCAGCACCTTGCGTATTGCTTACGGCACGAGCAAAGCCGCGCTGATGCACCTGACCAAACAGCAGGCAGTCGAATATGGCAACGTGGGCATTCGCGTGAACGCGGTTGCGCCTGGCCCGGTTGAAACCGCGATGGCGGCGCAGGTGCATTCGGCAGATATTCGCACCAGTTACCGCGACGCGATTCCGCTGGCGCGTTACGGAACGCCAGCAGAAATCGCCGAAGCCGTCGTATTTTTGTGCAGTGAAGCCGCGAGCTTTATCAACGGACAAATACTCGCAGTAGACGGCGGCTTTGATGCCGCAGGCGTAGGCTTGCCGAGTTTGCGCGAACAACCATAACGAAAGCACTAACGGAGATCGCACTATGATTCATCGTCGAACCTTTTTAGCATCGGGATTGATGGCGACAGCGGGTTCAATTACAAGGGCAGAAACTGGCACAAGGGCAGCAACTGGCGCTTGGTCGCAAACTGCAATGTCAGGGCAAAAGTGGGAGTGGGGAAATCCGATACTCGACATTCACACTCACTTGCGGCAAGGGTTTGACGCCAATATCACGCACATGGATGGGTGCGGCGAAACCAAAGCCGTATTGCTCGCGCGTGGCAACGCGGGCGAGCAAGTGCGCGCCATGCAGGAAAAATATCCGAACCGCTTTGTCTGGTCGGCGAGCGCGGACATTACTAAACCTGATGCGGCAGAAATTTTGACCAAAGCTGTCAAAGACGGCGCGCAAGGATTGGGCGAAATCAAGTTTCACGTCGCCGCCGATGGCCCTGAGTTGCGTCGTATGTACGCGCTTGCGGCTGAGTTGAACGTACCGATTCTCGTGCATTTTCAAGAAGTGGATCACTTTCCTGGCGAAGGAGTCTGGAGTACTGGATTCAAACGTTTTGCGACGGTGCTCAAGGCGTATCCCAAAACCAAATTCATCGGACACGCTGATGCGTTTTGGGCGAACGTGAGCGCCGATTACGCCGAGAAAGATGCTTATCCGACCGGGCCGATCAAACGCGGCGGCGTCACCGATAAATTGCTGGCTGATTTCCCCAATCTGTTCGGCGATCTGTCGGCGAATTCGGGCAACAACGCTTTGTCACGCGACGCTGAATTCACGGCGGATTTTTTGAAGCGCCATCAAAACAAACTTGTCTTTGGCAGCGATTGTTCGTGTCAGGACGGACACGGCGGCGGCGTCAGCCAGAACAACAATCCGGCGGCGGCGCGCATGAATGGCAAATGCGTAGCGCGCGAAACTCTCACAGTGCTAAAGAAAACGACTTCACCCGCAGTGTTTCACAAATTGACATGGGAAAACGGGCACAAACTTTTCAAGATCAAGGCATAAGCTCAAGCAAAGGAAACCTAATATGACTCGGTTAAAAAATCGCATTGCTGTCGTTTCAGGCGCGGCGACTGGAATTGGCAAAGCCATCGCGGTGCGGCTGGCTTCAGAGGGCGCGCACGTCGAAATTCTCGACATCAAAGACGCAACCGAAGTTGTGAACGAAATTCGCGCGACTGGCGGTGTCGCTCATTCCGAAATCTGTGATGTCACCAGTGAAGCGCAAATCGCCCAGGCCGTCGTCGCCATTGCTGCGCGCCACTCTCGCGTAGACATTCTCGTCAATAACGCAGGCATTCTTTCGGGTAAAACGCCGTGGCACGAATTGTCTTACGAAGAAGTGAATCGCTTTATCCAAGTGAACTATCTCGGCTACTTCCTCGTGTCGAAAGCGATCTATCCACTGCTGAAAAAGAGCGAATATGGACGGCTCATCAACGTCGCTTCGCGCACCTATTTTCTAGCCAATCCGGGGCAGATGGCTTATGTCGCGGCCAAAGGTGCGGTGATGGGAATGACGCGCGTGATGTCAAAAGAGATGGGCGACGACAACATCTGTGTCAACGCGGTTGCGCCGGGCATGATTGCTACTGAAGGCACGATGGTGCATTCGGACGAAGCCGCCTTCAATCGCGTGATGAACAATCAAGCCATCAAGAAACGCGGCAAGCCCGAACACCTCGCCGGATTGATCGCGTTTCTGGCGAGCGATGATGCCGAGATGATTACGGGGCAAATGATTCTGTGTGACGGCGGCGGATACCTTCACTAAAAACACATGAAAGTTTTGATCATAGGCGGAGGCATAGGCGGATTGGTTACGGCGCTCTGCTTAGAACGCGCGGGCATCGAAGCTCATGTGTTTGAGTCAGCGGCTGAAATTCGTCCGCTGGGCGTAGGCATCAACCTGTTGCCACATTCAGTGCGTGTGCTGACCGCGTTGGGGCTGGACGCGAAGCTGGCGGAAACTGGCATTCCGACGGCAGAGCTAATCTATTACAACAAGTTCGGCCAGTTGATCTGGCGCGAGCCGCGCGGGTTGGCGGCGGGTTATACCTGGCCGCAATACTCAATTCATCGCGGACGCTTGCAGATGTTGCTTTACGACACGGTGCGCGAACGGTTGGGAAATGACGCAATGCACACGGGGTGTCATTTGCAGTCATTTGTTGAACGCGGCGATCAGGTCGAAGCCCAATTCATCAATCGCACAACCGGCGAAATCATCGCCGTCGAATCAGGCGACGTATTGATTGGCGCTGACGGCATTCACTCGCGCGTGCGGCATCACTTTTATCCTGACGAGCCGGAGCCGCAATTTTCAGGCAAGGTGTTGTGGCGCGGTGTGACAGAGGGCGAGCCGTTCCTGACCGGACGCTCGATGTTTATGGCGGGCTATGCCAACCGCAAGTTCGTGGCTTATCCGATTGATGTCGAAACGGCTGCGCGCGGACGTTCGCTGATAAATTGGGTAGCCGATGTTCAGATGGGCGAGCAATATGCGGGTACGCCGCGCGATTGGAATCGGCAAGTGCCGATTGAAACCGTTTTGCCTCACTTCGATTCGTGGAAATTTGATTGGCCCGAATTCAAATTGGACATACCTGCATTGATTGAAGGCGCGTCGGCGATTTATGAATTCCCGATGATTGACCGTGACCCGCTCGCGCGTTGGAGCTTCGGTCGAGTGACGCTGCTCGGCGACGCGGCGCATCCGATGTATCCCATCGGCTCGAACGGCGCGTCGCAAGCGATACTCGACGCGCCTGCGTTGGTCGAAGCGTTGACGGCTGAACCAAATGCAGAGAGCGCGTTGCAACGTTACGAACAAGAGCGTTTGCAACCAACGGCGCGCATCGTGCTTACCAACCGCCAACAAGGCCCTGAACAATGCATGCAATTGGTCGAAGAGCGCGCGCCGAATGGATTCACGAATTTGCACGATGTGATTTCACCGGCTGAATTGGAAGAGATCGCAGGACGTTACAAGCAGATTGCGGGCTTTAGCCGCGAAGAACTGAACGCCAAACAAAGCACTTAAAACCGACTTGGAGAAAACTCAATGAACATCCGTCACCAGCTTTCACTCGCTCTTTCTTTGCTGTTGTTGCTTGGCACATGGGCAATTCCGACGCGCGCGCAGCTTTCTTCCGGCACGATTCTCGGCACTGTGACTGACGCCAGCGGCGCAGTCTTACCCGGCGCGACGGTCAAGATCGTCAATCCTGCCACCAACCTGACGCGCGAAGTCGCCACCAACGAAGATGGCAACTTTCGCGTAGACCAACTGCCCGTCGGCGTCTATCAAGTCGAGATTGAAAAGCAGGGTTTCAAGAAAGAAATTCGCGCGAACGTCAAAGTAGACATTGATCAACGCGCTCGCGTTGACGCCGCTTTGAGCGCAGGCGCAGTCACCGAAGTCGTCAACATCAACGCCGAAGCCTCGCTGATTCAGCGTGACGATTCGACGTTGGGGCAAGTGATCGAAGAACGCAAGATCGTGAGGTTGCCGTTGAATGGTCGCAACTTTTCGCAACTGGCTTACCTCGTGCCGGGCGCGTTTGCGCCGCGTCCGGGTTCGGGCTTGGGCGCGCGCGGCGGCTTTGCGGTGGCGGGAATGCACGAGAGTTATAACCAGTTCTTGCTCGACGGCATCAACAATAACGGCGCGGGTACGATGGAAATCAACGCGCGCATCAACATTGACGCGGTCGGCGAATTCAAAGTGCAGACCGGTGTCTTTCAAGCGCAATACGGTCGCTATGCCGGTTCGCAAGTTGACGTAGTTACCAAGTCGGGCACGAACAAATTTCACGGCACTGCGTTCGCTTTTACGCGCAATGACAACCTTGATACGCGCAATGCTTTCGACACGAACATCGCCAAAGGCGCGCCGCTGCCTGAATTCAAACGGCATCAATACGGCGGCACGATTGGCGGGCCGGTCATCAAAGACAAACTGTTTTTCTTCGCGGGCTTTCAAGGCCAGCGGCAGGCGAAGTTCGTGACTTCGACGCCCAGCGTGCCGTTGCCCGCGTTTTTCACGGGCGATTTGTCGGCTTACACCGCGCCGATTCGTGACCCGCAAAAGACGGGCGTATGCACTGCCGCTGATCGCACGGCTTGTTTCACCGGCAATCTAATTCCGTCGGCGCGCATCAGTCCGATTGCACTGAAATTCCAGCAATTCTGGCCGACGCCGATTCGCGCGTTGCTGACGCGCAATGCGACGGTGTTGATTCCTACGCCGGATAATTTCACGCAACCGACGGGCAAAGTGACGTGGAATCTCAACAGCCGCCACTCACTCAACGCGACCTATAACTTTTATGACAACAAGTTTCTCGAAATTCTCGGCAATGAATTGCCGCAATTCGTGAGCGACAGCCGGGTGCGTTCGCAATCGTTTTCGCTGGGCGAAACGTGGACGCTTTCGTCAACGATGATTAACGAATTCCGCGCGGGGTTCAGCCGCTTGAATCGCTCGCGTTTGTCACCCAATCGCGCGAAAAATTTCAATCAGGAATTCGGAATTGCGGGCACAGCCGCAGATACTGAAAAGGAAGCGTGGGGCGTGCCGCTGGTGAATGTCACAGGCTTCGCGCTCGTGGGCGATGGCAGCACCCTGCCGCAACCGCGCATTGAGATGCCGATGTCGGTGAGCGACACCGTGTCATGGCAACGCGGCAACCACAGCTTGAAATTTGGCGGCGATTATTTCGCCCAAGTCATCAACGGCTCGCTGTTGTTAGTGAACGGACGCGGGCAATTTGTTTTCACGGGTTCGGTGACGGGCAATGCCTTTGCTGACTATTTGTTGGGTTTGGCAGCGCAAACGATTCGCCAGCCGCCGCTGGGGCCGATCACGTCTTATTCGCGCCGCCACAACGGCAGTGCGTTTGCGCAGGATGACTGGAAAATTTCGCGCACGCTGACGCTCAATCTCGGCGTGCGTTATGACGCCTTCGGTACGTTGCGCGAAAAGAACGGCAAGGAAGCGACGTTCGATGCGACGCTGAATGGTGGCAAGGGCGGCATTCGCCTGGTCGGCACGAATCCGTTTTGGGATAACGCCGTAGCGACTTATCAACGCTTGTTCCCGGCGCTGACCATCGCGCGCGGCTCTAAAGAATTGTATCGGCCTGACCGCAACAACCTCGCGCCGCGTCTCGGCCTCGCGTGGTCGCCGCTCAACAAAACCGTAATCCGCGCGGGATACGGCATCTTCTATTATCAAATTCAGGAAGCGGGTTTTAACGAGTTCTTCAACAACCCGCCCTTCAATTTGAGCCAGACCTTTAGCAACGCGACGGCGGGCATTCCGTTCAGCAATCCGTTTGGCATCACGCCGGGCGCGCCTTCATTGACCGTTATTTCGATTGACCCGAATCTGGCGACGCCTTATGTGCAACGCTGGACGCTTGATATTCAACACGAACTGCCCGGCGGCATAGTCATTGACGCGGCTTACGTCGGCAACAAAGGCACGAAGCTGCGCCAGACGCGCGACATCAATCAACCGCGTGACCGCAGCGCCACGACGACCATCACGCCCTCGCGGCCATTCGCCGGATTCGCCGCCATCTCGCAACAAGAGAATTCGGCCAACTCGATTTATCACGGCTTGCAATTGCGTGGCGAGAAACGCACGAGCAATGGCACTACGTTTTTGGTGTCGTATATTTTCGGCAAGATGATTGATAACGCGGTGATTTCAGGCGCGAACGTACCGCCTGCCGCTACGTTGCCGATGGATAGTTACAACCTCGCGCTCGAACGTTCGCTCTCGACCGACGACGTGCGGCATCGCTTGAGCGTTAGTTACATTTATCCGCTGCCCTTCGGCAAAGGCCGCAAGCTGCTGTCGAATCTGAACGGCATAGGCAATGCGATTCTAGGCGATTGGGAAATGTCGGGCATCTATCGCGCCAACACGGGCAGCCCGTTCAACCCCGTGTTGAGCGTAGACAACAGTCGCACTTCGGTACGCCGCGACCGTCCGAATCTGATTGGCAATCCGAATTTATCGAACCCTACGCCCGCGAAATGGTGGGACGCGGCAGCGTTTGCGACTCCGGCGGCGGGCACGTTTGGCACGGCGGGGCGCAACATACTGATTGGCCCGGGCGTTTCGCTGTGGGACTTTTCGTTGCAGAAAAACTTCCGCGTGCGCGAAGGGCAACAACTGCAATTCCGCTTCGATCTTTTCAATTTGCTGAATCACGCGAACTACAACACGCCGGTTGCGATACCGAACGCGGCGAACTTCGGCGCGATTGCGACGGCGCAAGATTCGCGGCAGATGCAGTTGGGCTTGCGTTATAGCTTTTAATCACAACCAAATTTCGGATGAAATAATTTATGGCAAATTCATTTGTGCTTGGCACTTTTTCACAAGCAGGCAATCAACCGTTTCCCGGCGTCGTCATTGAGCAACAAGTCATTCCGCTGAGCGCGTTCGGGCAACTCAACGGCGCAGACTCAATGCTCTCGTTGCTCGAACACTGGGAAGCGAATTTCGCCGCGTTGCAACAGCAAGTTGGCGACGTGACCGAGTCCGCCATGCCACTGGCGTCGTTGAAAATTCACCCGCCTGTCAATCTGCCGCGTCAGGTTTTTTGTTCGGGCGCGAATTATAAAAAGCATGTCATTGATTTGATCGTAGACGAAGGCGGAGGCCCGGCGAGCGAAAATATGACGCCCGAAGAG
>JANNUY010001025.1:0-12963 GCA_031414155.1 Acidobacteriota bacterium | reverse complement strand
CACGGGCGATTCTTTGCGGCTGTGCCGCAGTGATGTGCGGCAAGTCTCTGACTTGCCGGTAGGGGATGCCAATTCAACGGGCTACGCCCGCCACGTCAATCACACTCAAACTTGCTCAGGAAAGGGCAGACCCAATGGGTTGCAGCCTCAATGACGGTCAGGGCGTAGCCCGATTCAAAGGCTTCCCTTACGGCAAGTCAGAGACTTGCCGCACATCACTGCGGCACAGCCGCAAAATCCAGTTTCAGCCCGCACCTTGCTATTAGCCGCCGCGCGCTGACCCGGCGTTTCCGGCTTCGGCGTAATGCTTTTCTTCCAAGCGTTCGATCAATTGGGTTCCCCAGCCCGTGACAACGGGCTTTGCAGCGTAGCGGCAAATAGGCCAGTCGTTCACGACTGGTAAGGTCACGAGCGAACGTCGCAAGGGCGTTTCAACGTCCTTGCCTGAAGGGCTTTAGCCGTAATGCACCGTGGCTCAAGCCCATTGAGGAAGCACGCTAAAGCGCGCTGAGAGATTTTCGCGCCGTTGAACCAGTCGTAAACGACTGGCCTAGTTGCCCTGCGGGAAAGCCCGTTGGCACGGGCTGGGGAATTTTGACGACTGGCGGGATAAGGGCTGTTCGTGTTCGTGCTATGACGGCTTGCCTATCCAGCGGAGCGTCAAGATAATCCAGCGCAATGTCCATAATTACAGCAACGACTACAGCAACACTCTGGCAACACGAGATCGCCGCTGGTTTCCGCCCTGACGCGGAAGCGGTCATCGCTCCGGGCGATTGTTTGGCTACGCTGCGGCAGCTTCCAGCGGAGTTTGCCCAACTCATCATCACCTCGCCGCCTTACAACATCGGCAAGGTTTATGAGAAGGCGACGAACTTGCCCGAATACTTAGCCGCCATCGAGCCGATACTGGATGAGTTGGTTAGAGTTTTGTCGCCGGTAGGCTCCCTGTGTTGGCAAGTCGGCAATTACGTCGAAGAAGGCGAAGTCTTTCCGCTCGACATTTACTATTACCCTTTCTTCAAAAAACGCGGCTTGCAATTGCGTAACCGCATCGTCTGGCATTTCGATCACGGGCTGCATGCTTCCAAACGTTTCTCTGGCCGTTACGAAACATTGCTGTGGTTTACCAAAACGGATGAGTACACGTTCAATCTCGACCCGGTGCGCGTGCCGTCAAAGTATCCCGGCAAAACGCATTTCAAGCCGGGGCCGAATTACGGCAAGCCTTCCGGCAATCCGCTCGGCAAGAATCCTTCGGACATCTGGCGCATCGTGGCGCAGGATTGGGAAACGGCGCTTTGGAACATTCCCAACGTAAAAGCCAATCATCCTGAAAAGACGCTGCATCCTTGTCAGTTCCCGATTGAGCTCGTTGAGCGTTGTGTGCTGGCGCTGACGAATGAAAGCGATTGGGTGTTAGACCCGTTTTCCGGCGTAGGCTCTGCGTTGCTGGCTGCGCTCAAGCATCAGCGTCGCGCCATCGGCTGCGAGAAAGAAGCGGAGTACATCGAACTGGCGCATCAACGCATTCACGCGCTTTATTCAGGCAATCTGCCTTATCGCCAATTGGGCAAGCCGGTTCATCAACCGACGGGTAGGGAAAAAGTCGCGCAACGCCCATTGGAATGGCTAGCCAAGCAGGAGAACGTATGAAACTTGCCGCCGTATATTCCTTCAATCGCGGCCAGGAAATCGTCGCCGCCAAATATCCAGACCTGCTGGTTCAGATCAACGACGTCATCAAGGCCATTGATGCGTCGCAATGCAGGACCAAAGAGAGCAAGGAAAAAACCATGCCCGGCCAGATGCTTTATAGTCCAAGTGCTTTGAACAACTGCTTCAAAGCTGAGTTTGGACAGCGCGGCTGGAATACGGTGCGCATCAAATGCGATTACCCGACGACGCATTATCAGGAGGATTACACCGTGCGCCAAAAACTCAGCGGCGCATTTCGTGAAATGGACTTCGTCAAAGAAAAACTCGGTGTCGAAGTGCAGTTCGGCAAGTATTCATTCATGGTCTACAACGTTTGCGCGAAGATGACGATCTTCAGGAATCTCGGCTTTATTGATGCTGGCGTAGAAATCGTCCCCGTCAAAACGCTGGCGTTGGAAATGTCATCCGGCGTTTCCTACTTCGAGCAATTCGTGTGGGATTTAGAGCAACGCGGTGTGGCTGACATCGACATTCCAGTGTTGATCTTGGGAATTGACGTATGAACCAACCTGAAAATTTTCAACTGTAGCATTGCACTCGCAGCAACAAGCCTGAGAAAACAAAAGGCGAGTTGAGAAGTTTAACCTTCCTCAACGCGCCTTTTCCTTTTGCCCAAGAGCTGCTCAACCACCTTGCCCGGCGGAGCCGTTCCGCCCTTCCCCTTTCCCTTTCCCTTCACCCATTCCGGCAGTACCTCAAATAAAAGCCGCCGGAGTGGGAGACGCTTTCACAAGTATTCGCCCCGTTTGCTGGTTCCTTGCGGCTGGCGCGTGTGCCCCAGTTGCCTTGTAACTTGGATGGCTTCCGCCGCGCCGTCTGTGGCGCCCGGAGCTTGGCAGCCAGTCTTGGCGGTTTCAGCCCGCTCTGCCAAAGTTTGCCGTCGCGCTCTGACCCGACGCTTCGCGATTAGCCATCACTATAAGGCGATTGTTTGTTGGCGAGGATTTGGCGTCGGGCTATACTTCGTTTATGCAAGCAATCACTTTACCTGACAGTCTGGCGCAACGCGCGCAATCACTCGCCGGTCAATTAGGTGTTTCAGTGGAAGAATTACAAGTGCGAGCAATCAACGAGTTCATCCGTTCACATTCACCGCGCCCGCAGATGACGCCAGCGGAAGCGGAAGCATTTACCCGCCAACTCAACGAGGTGTATGAGCGGGTTGATACTTCGATAGACCCCGTAGTGATGCAGTTACAGTTGACTGCGCTTGAGCCGGAAGAATGGTAATGAGACGCGGCGATATTTGGTGGGCGACCTTGCCGCCTGCGTCTGGGTCAGGCCCCGGTGGGCGGCGTCCGGTCGTCGTGATTCAAGCTGATCTTTTTACCCGAAGCCGCATCCGCACCGTTGTCGTTGTTATCGTCACTTCAACTCTCGCCCTTGCCAATGTTGGCGGCAATGTACTTTTGCCACAGGCCGTGTCAGGTCTAGACCGAGACAGCGTAGCCAACGTCTCACAAGTTCTAAGCATTGATAAATCTGCCCTGACCGATTTCATTGGCCTACTGCCTGATTATCTTATCTACCAAATTGAAGACGGATTGAGAACGATTCTTGATTTGAATTAAAGGGATGCGCTAGGCCGCAAGTGTGGGCGTACGTGTTAAAAGCCCGCGCGTAAGCAAGTGCGCCTTTACGGCAATGTCTTGCTCACGCGCGGGCTTTGACTTGTTACGCGCTCAATAAACTTCTTTCGTGTTAATCGCCGCTCACGGCTGCGCCCCCCAGCCATTGCGCGATGCTGTAAGAAACTGCTGCGGGCAAGCGTCCGGTTTGCAGCAAGCCGTTGCAGTATTCCTGCAAGACTAGCGCAATGCGGTCTGCGGCTTGTCCGTCGCCGAAAGGGTTCTCGACCATCGTCATCGCCGTGTAAGCATAAGAATCATTCAGCAAGCGCGAGGCTTCGTCGGTGATGCGGTCGGCGTTCGTACCCACCAAACGACCTGCGCCGCATTGAATGATTTCGGGGCGTTCGGTCGTGTCGCGCAGGATGAGTACAGGTTTGTTGAACGAAGGCGCTTCTTCCTGAATGCCGCCGGAATCGGTCAGGATCAGGTAACTCAACTCCATCAGTTTGCGCAGGTCGTTGTAACTCGCCGGATTGACCAGACAGATGTTACCGACGCCTTGCAACTGGCGATTGACGAGATCGCGTACGTTCGGATTCAGATGCACGGGAAAAACGATTTGCAAGTCAGGGAAACGGCGCGCGAGTCGAAGCAGGGCTTCGCAAATGTTTTGCAGCGGTTCGCCGTGGTTTTCGCGGCGATGCGCCGTGACCAGCATCAGCCGTTTGTTTTCGAGCACGAGTTGGTTGAGCGCGTCGTCTTCAAAGCGTTCGGCAATGGGCAGCATTTTCAGCGCGTCTACGACGGTGTTGCCGGTGACGAAGATGTTTTCAACCGGCACGCCTTCGCGCATCAGGTTGCGGCGCGAAAGTTCAGTCGGCGCGAAATGCAGCGTGGCTACGCAACCGGCGACTTTGCGATTCATCTCTTCGGGGAAGGGATTGCGTACGTCGAATGAGCGCAAGCCCGCTTCGACGTGGCCGACCGCGATGTTTTGATAGAAGGCCGCAAGCCCGGCCATCGTCACCGTCGTCGTGTCGCCTTGTACTAAGACGACGCGCGGATCGAGTTCGCCGAATAACTCAAATAACTGCCCCAAAGCCTTGGCGGCGAATCCGCCGAGACTTTGGTTGGGTTGCATCAGTTGCAAGTCCAGGTCGGGCGTTACGTCAAACGCCTGAAAGACCTGATCGAGCATTTCACGATGTTGGGCGGTTGAAACCAACACATGTTCAAACAGGTCGTTGCGGCGTTGCAACGCCTTGACGACGGGCATCATTTTGATGGCCTCTGGACGAGTGCCAATTACCGATACGATTTTGTAACGCTTCATTATGGGGTGATCCTTTCACAGTGAGAGCAATCGGGTGGGTTTAATGGGGAAGGGGAATTTGCGTGGATCAGGTGGGTTAGGTTCAACCAACGGCACGACGTGCTGCGGGTTGGGTTTGTTGAGTTTGTTGTGGTGATGCAAGGTAATTCGGCACGTGGCCGCCTACCTCACCTTCGGTCGGAAAGAAATGTTGGGTTTTATCCCAGGCGATTTTTGCGCCTTTAAGTTCAGAAGTTACGAATTGATTGGTGGCGCGAAATGTTACGCAGATATTAATTAAGTTATCCCAGGCCAGTCGAAACAAGGACAATCCGCCTTGCCGCCAGCCGTAAATTCGAGCAGTAGCGATGGCGCGTTGCACGATGCGATTTAGCATCATCAACAGGCAAGTTATGAACGCCGCCTTGATCCACCACGAAGCGCCTAGCATCGGCGACATGCCGGGCCAAACCAGCGAGCGCAACGACATATGAAAGGTGCTGACTATCAAAAATAAATAATTTAATAACACCAACGCATTGGCCCATAGCCCTTTGCGGTCATGGAATAGCATCCAGCGAATGCGCGCATCGCCGACCCAGCCGAACTGTTTCCAGTTTTGGAAAATAATCCCGACCATCCAGCGCGTGCGTTGCCGCAGTGCTGTGTAAAAGGTCGAAGGGAAATGGGCGCGCGTCGTGATTAACTCTTTGAAAGGCTGGTCGAGGCGATTACCCTCCTGATCGCGCGTGCGCAAGATGGTTTGCCTTACGAAAATTGCTTTGCCGCCGGTTAATTTAAGTCGCAAGCCGAAGTCGTAATCTTCGGTCAATGAATCGGTATTAAAAATTTTAGCTGGCCCTAGTTCATCGCTTAACTTGTCTAGCACACGCCGCTGAATGCATGTGCCCACGCCCGCGCTGGGCACGAAACCACGAAACCATTCGCGTACGTAAATATCTTTGGTATGCGTTTCGGCGAACTCGTCCATATAACTCGAAGCAGTAAAATGTTTCCACGGCACTTCGAGCGGGAAGATCGGCGTTTGAATCATGTCGGGGTCACGCTTGTGCAACAGGTAATTATACAAGCGCATTTCTAACGGATGCAGAATATCTTCGGGGTCGTGCATCACGATAAAATCGTAATGAATGCCTAATTCCTGCTCGCGGCGTTTGAGCGCGAGAAAAGCGGCGTTTAAGTTATCTGCTTTGTTAGACGGGCCGGGTTTAGGATTCACGGCGGGGACGACGTTAGGCAGTTTGCTGGCGGCGGAATTAATTTTATTCAGCGTCGGCTCGTCGTTCGGATAACACGCAACCATAAAATCGTAATTTTGATAATTAATGAGTGCGTTGTTGGTGATGAGCGATTCCTCGATTACATCGTCTTCCTTCCAGGCCGCGATAAAAATCGCGCCGCGTTTTTGCGGCATGTCCAATAAGTTATCTTCAGTGAGCAAAGGGAAATGTTTGCGCGGATATTTCAACCGCCGCATGGTGTAAGTCGTCCAGTAATAAACGTCAATAAATAAGTCATCGAAACCACTCAGGCAATTACCGAAGGCCAGCCCTAAAAACCACCACTCCGCCCAATTAAGTTGGCGAACGTTGTACCAAAATAACGTGTGCAGGTAGAGAACCCAGTAATTGAGCGTGGCCGCCCAGTTCTCAGCGCTGTTCGTGAAGAAAAATTGTTCAATCCCGCCGACGTAAAGGGCCAGTGTGGCGTCCTGGGATGCGAGGAAACCGCAAGCCGTTTCGAGCGCGGAAACGGTGTGTGGTAAGTGCATTGACAAGCTAGTAACTGGTAAAAGCTATTCTCTCACCAGATATTTTCCGTAAATAAGCGCGATACGAAAATCGTTGTAACGGGGAGCATAAGGGTTAGCTTCGCCGAGGCGGTTAATACCGAAATAATAGCCGCGCATATATTCCGCAGTTATTTTTACGCCCCACTTGGTTTTCGGTACGAAGCCAAGACCGGCGCCGGTTTCGGTCAGGTTGTTATAAAAGTCACGCCCCGAATCTTTAATCAGATTGACGCGCCCGTAGGCCTCAAGTGAGGTCTGGTGCGCTTGCAGGATGCGCAAGCCTTCACGAGCTTGCAGGTAGCCGATCACATTATTACGAAAGCGACTGTAATAGCTTACGTCGAAATAAAGCTCGCCGATGGGGTTGAAAGGGAACCAGAGCTTATCGTTCGGCGTGCGCTTTCCCCATTGTTTTGAGTAATAAGTGCCGAAGCGGAAATCATTCCTAGCTTTAACCGTGGCAAGCTGGTTAGGCATTAAGTTAAAGGCTAACCCTGCTTCTCCATAAACTGTCAGGGCATTTTTCAGCGGGCGTGCGCGAATGCCAACGCTAGCGATGGCGAAATTATCTTCAAAAATTTGAGGAGCATTCCCGCCGCCTGAACGAGTATCACGCGTAACTCGCAAGCTGAAATACCCTTCTAGCCCGGAGCGTTCGGAAAGAATCAAGCCGCTGCGCCAGATCAAGGGGGCGATCAGGTTGTTAAATCGCTGGTAATTGGTCGGAGCCGCATAAATTTCATTCGCCCAAATCCAGCGGCGGGCAAACACGACAGGCGCGAGGGACTTGAGCGCATCCACCGCTTTTTGGTGAATATCCAAATCAGGTGACTGGCTGGCTTGAATAAATTTCACCCGCGCTCTTTCTTTGTCGTTCACGCGGTCATAAAGGTAACCTAGTTGTAACTTAAATGAATAATTAAGCGGGTCAAGCGACTCGGTTGCGAGAAACGTCTCAATGGCTTCGCGTACGCGGTCTAACTGAATCAATAAATAGCCAAGCTGCGAACGTGCGGCAATGCTGGCTGGTTCGAGTTGAACCACTCGTTGCATGGCAATCACGGCCTCAGCGACTTGCTTGTTGTAAGTAAGAGCATAAGCATACTCAAACCAGATTTTGCTATTTTTCGGCTCGAGTTCAGCGGCTTGCCGGAAGCTGGCAACGGCGGTCGGATAATCCAACCGATTTAAGGCCTGATAGCCTTCGTTAAGTAACTCTTTTATTCGCGGTGGATATTCCGGCGACGCAGTTGGCCCGGGTTTTTGTTCCGGGCGTTGTTTGGCCAAGTCAACCGGTGATTCAACCGCAAAAGCCGGAAATGGGATCGCAACGAACGGCGCATTATTGATAAAGGATTGCCGGACGGTTAAGGGCAGCGCGCTTAACGGCTTAATTTGCTCGGCATCGGCTTTGATTGCTGTCGGCGCGTCTGCCGGTTTGATGAAATGGCCTTGTTCGCCCACCAATGATTGTGCCGTTGCGGTCAGAGATAACAGCAATAAGCTCAGGCTAAACGCGCACCACTTCACCGTTAGTTTGCCCGTTAATTTGCCCGTTAATTTGCCCGTTAATTTGATAGAAGGAGAGGCCGAAAAGCCGCCCGCCCAATTTGATTTGAAATTTATGATTCCCATCACCAAAACTCGACCGCGCCAGGCTTTGCCTAAGCCTAATACCCCTGTTTATGGTGGCAAAGGGTAAATCGCCACGTGAGCCGCCGACACTGGTAAGGTGAGCGACTCGTTGGATTGTTTTCCGGCGGATAGACAGGGAGAACTGCTGTGGGGGAAGCGGAACTAATGTGTGATTATTCGTCTGCGCGTGTTTGGGGAAGCATCACGGCGTGCGCTTGGGTTGGTCAACTGCTGGTTTTTCCAGTGAGAAAGGCTCGTAGATTAAAACTTCGCCACCTTGCAGTGCGCTTTAGCGGAAAACATAACAAGAAATTGTTGAAACGATCACATTTTCTCTGGCTGGAGGCAGTTAGCGGTTGGCGGGGCGCGGGCGGGCTGCGTATGCTCCGCCCCATCAATCGCTTGTCTCACACTGCATCGGTTAGCCTCGTAAGTTCAATAGCCGGTGCGGGCATCAAGAGTTGATAGGCGAAAACCGTAGGCAGTACCTCCCCGTTATTACATTCACCTAACTGAATTAACCCTTCTGTTTGGCCTTTGGGATGGCCTTCGGTTTGGATGTCAGGACGAAGCCTCGATTTACCCCACACCTCCTGACGGCACCGGAAAATAATCTCTTAGAATGTCTTGCCGTATTGCATTTTGACTGGCGTTGCCGGGCAAGCACGCTGGGGTATGCGCATACCCCAGCGTGCTTGTTCCGCTCGTTAGCATTGCCTTTTCACGAAGGCTCACGGAGGTAAATATGACGAATTCACTCACACGGCTGAACGATGCACGTTCAAACCGAACCAACTACACACGAACCATTTTAATTGCAGTCTTGGTCTTAGCCGGTGGCGCTTTGTGCGCAAGTCGCTTTGATCTTTTCACCGGTCGCGCCGCTTTTTCACCCAGAGTGGCTGGCACGATCACTGGAACGGTTTTTCAGGATTACAACGCGAATGGCACGCGCGACGCGAGCGCCACTTTACCGAATGCGGGCGGCGAAGGCTCGCTGGCACTGCCGACGGATCGCGGCGTTAGCGGCGTTACGGTTACGGCCTATGACAGCGCAGGAGCCACGGTTGGCACGACCACAAGCGATGCCGCTGGCGCTTATAGCTTGGCGGCGACGGGCACGGGGCCTTATCGCGTAGAGTTCACCAACCTGCCTGCCGGATTTCAACCCGGTGTGAATGCAGCAGGCAAAACGGCGGTTCAGTTTGTGGCGGATGGCAACACCAGCGGCGTAGACCTCGCCATGAACATTCCGGCGGAATATTGCCAGAACAATCCCACCATTGTGACGAATTGTTTTATCGGTGGAGCGAATAGCGGCACTGAGGATGTGCTGGTTTCCTTCCCGATGTCGGGCGGTACTGCGCGCACGACGGGGCGCGCCCTTTACTGACTTTGACACGCCTGCACACGGCATTTTAGGCCGCGCCAATCAGGTGGGGGCGACGTGGGGCTTGGCTTATGCGCGGCAAACGCGCCAGCTTTATGCCGGAGCCTTCATGAAAAAACATGCGGCTTACGGCCCCGGTGGCACGGGCGCGATTTATCGCGTAGACACGACAGGCAGCGGTACGCCGTCGGTTTCTGTTGATCTGAATGCGCTCTTTGGCTCGAATGCAGCGGGTGCGAACGCGCACAACATCTCTGACTATGACCGCGACAACAGCAACGCCGCGTGGGACGCCGTAGGCAAAACCGGTTTGGGCGGACTGGCGATTTCGGGCGACGAAACGAAGTTGTATACGGTCAATCTGGCGACGCGCCAATTGCTCGAAATTCCGCTGACCGCTGCGCCGACCGCTGCGAACATTAAGGTGAAAGCGGTTCCGACTAATCCGCCGGGCAGCGCCAATGCCAACGATGTGCGGCCTTTTGCCGTGACGTGGTATCTGGGGCGTTTGTATGTCGGCTTGGTGAATACCGCTGAAAGCACGGGCGATGCGAATCAGCTTATGGCTTATGTTTATGCGGTTGATCCGGTGACGTTGGATTTCAGCGCCGCGCCGGTCTTTCAAATGCCGTTGAACTATCCGCGCCGTTGCGCCGACAGCGCGCAACTCGGCCCCGGTGCATGTTTTTCAGCAGGGTGGCGTCCGTGGTCTGCGACTTATCAAAACCTCGGCACAGGCGGACGCGGCGTTTATCCGCAACCCTGGTTGACGGGACTTACCTTTGATCGCGGCAATTTGGTTTTAGGTTTTCGTGATCGTTCGGGCGATCAGTTCGGCAACAACACGCTGGATAATCCGGCTGACAGCGGGTTGTATTACGACGTTTTGGCGGGCGACATTTTGCGCGCCAGCGGAAACCCGACCAGCGGCTGGGCGCTCGAAAGCAACGGACGCGCAGGCGGACAAGGAACTGCGCCACAAGGCACCAACGAAGGCCCTGGCGGCGGCGAACGGGATTGGCATTGTCGGTGCGCAATTCACGTCGAACGCTAACGCCGCTTCCAGCGCTTCGGCCTTTACCGGCGCGCACGGATTGCACGCTTTGACGGCTACGCTTTCGACGGCGTTCACCGTGCCGGTGTTCCCGCCTACTTGCTAACGGTGGTAAGTGAAAAAAAATAAAAGCCGGGCAATTTATCTGTGAAGATAAGTTGCCCGGCTTTTTTTATGCCGACTTTTTAATAGTTGTTGGTGAAAGCTCACGGTGTGCTGCAAGCGTTTGACGTAACAGTGACTCTTACCGTCCCCAGCGTGCTTGACGGACGAGTGGCTACACCAAACGTAGCGTCTTGCAGATAGAACGTCAGGCCGTCCGTCACCCATTTGCCGGTGATGGTGGCTCCGCGCGAACTGCCGCGATAGATGAGTCTTCCGTTCGGAGCGCCTAGTCGAACCTCAACCGTGCGCGCAATCGAAGTGTCCCAAGCGATTTTCGCAACGCCTGCGCCCGTGCCGTCGCAAACCTTGATGACCGCAGGCGTCGCCCAAATCGGTGACGTATTGTTGCTGGTGCTGCATCCATTGGTGGTAAGCGAGCCGACTGCCATTGCGAGAGTATTCGCGCCGGTCAGCGGCAATCCGTTCGAGACGTTTTGCAGATAAAAGACCATACCTTCTGAAACCATTTTGCCGGTGGCAGCCGAACCGCTTGCGCCACCGCTCGCCACCAATGGGCCATTGGGTGCGTTGGCGTGAACTTCAACATTCGTTACGCCAGCCGAATTCCAACTCAGCATCGCCGCGCCGAGGCCGGAACCATCACATACCTGAATGGGTACAGGCGAAAGGCTTAACGCCCCAGTCGCCGCCGTACAGCCTTGCGCTGTGAGATTGGCGGTGAACGTCGCCAGCGTGTGGGCGCTGGTCAGCGGCAAACCGTTCGTGATGTTTTGCAGGTAAAAGACCAAGCCCTGTGTGATCCATTGCCCTGTGGCGAGTGAGCCGCTGGCTCCGCCGCGTGTGAGCAGCGTTCCGTTGGGCGAACCGATATGGATTTCGATGGCGCTTACATTGCTCGCCGTCCAGTTGAACGTCGTCGCACCTGCTCCGCTGTTGTCGCATACGCGAATGATCGAAGGATTCGTGGTGAGCGTACCGCTTGCGATAGGCGGAGGCGTCGGTGTGGGAACCGGCGTCGGAGTAGGTTTCGGAGTCGGCGTCGGTGTGGGAACCGGAGTCGGCGTCGGCGTTGGTCTCGGCGTTGGTGTTGGTGTGGGGACTGGCGTCGGAGTCGGTGTAGGCTTTGGAGTTGGCGTCGGAGTGGGAATCGGCGTTGGGGTTGGCGTTACGCCATTGCCCGGATAGATGAAACGTACGGCGTTTTCGTCATCCACTTTTACGCCCGCACAGCGTCCGTCGAAATGCGCGTAGGCATACATCATGGCGCTGGCATCGAGCGAGTGGCCGATGCCGAGCGCGTGGCCGATTTCATGCGTGGCGATTTCGCGTACGTTGCAACTGCTGGTGAAATAACACGCGGCGTAAGGGTTGAAAGCCAGATTGCCTTCGGCGCCGCGATAGAAGGTGATGCCGTTAAGGACTTTGCTCTGCGCACTGTTGTAATTCACGATACCAGCCGCCGCGAGAATGCCGGAACACGTCCAACCGGCGGGCGGATTGAACGCCGAATAGTTGTCGCAGTTGTTGAACGACACCGTGTTTTCGCCATCGAGCGAAGTCAGTCCGCAGCCATTGGTAGAGCCTGCATTCACAAGGCGCAATGAACTGTTGGGTACGTTTGACCAGGCAGCGAAAGCGGCTTCGATGTCGGCGACGATGTTCGGAATGCCGGGGTGAACGTAAGCGCCACTTGTATTGATTTTGAATACGACGGGTTGCCCTGCATCCGGCTCGAACCAGCGCGGCGGGGCGTAGTTATTGATCAGCGTAAAGTTTTGTATGAACGAGGAGGTTGCTGTCAGTTCCGCCGGACGCGCCTTGAGCGCGACGTTGTGGTAATAGCGCGCTTCCTGCAAACGCGACGCTGTCGCGGTGGCCGTGACGTTCAAGGCTTTGCGCAGCGTATTCACATACGTGTCCAAATCGGCGCGGTCGGTGATGACGCCAACGGTCGAGCGGCCTACGATTTCGATGCGTTCGGTCGGCACGTCGCGCTTGAGCAACGGTTTGCCGGTGCTGCGGTCAGTTGTGATGGTGAACTTGCCGAGGAACCATTGATAAACGCGCAGGCTGCCGTCCGGCCACGTATC
This sequence comes from Acidobacteriota bacterium, assembly GCA_031414155.1. Taxonomy (GTDB): domain Bacteria; phylum Acidobacteriota; class Blastocatellia; order RBC074; family RBC074; genus JACPYM01. The sequence goes on along the minus strand of JANNUY010001025.1, from coordinate 253 downwards.
AAGATAAAGCAGCACTTGTTCGCCGACGGTGAATTGCGGCGTACCGAAAATGATCGAGCCACGATTGCCCCATTGTCCGCCAGGTTCTTTGATGACGATTTCGCCTTTGCCCAATTGGCCTTTAATGGTTTCGCTGACGTTGAGCGTGACGTAAGTGAAAATGCCGCGATGCGCTTCGTCGTAACCACTGGTCACGTTGGTGACTTGTCCGCGCACGACGGCGCGCGCGCCGACGAGCATTTCTTCGTCAGAA
>JANNUY010001024.1:0-10877 GCA_031414155.1 Acidobacteriota bacterium | reverse complement strand
GCGATGCGCGGCGGCGTATTGTTCACGCGGGTGAGTTGCATTGCGGCTTCATCGCCGAGCCGCGTTTGCCAGCGTTTGAGCAACCACGAAGGGTGCGAAGTCGCAAAGCCCGCGCGCGCCAATTCGTTGGGAATGGCTGCGACGATGGCGTCAAGCGTCGTTGCGGCATCGCGCGTCGCCGAGCGCAGCACGCCGTTCACAAACGCGGCGGCATATTCTTTGTTGTGCAATTTGACCAGATTGACTGATTCGTTGAGCGCGGCGTGAGCGGGTATGCGTGTGAGAAAACGCAACTGATATAAGCCTAAGCGCAGCGAGAGTATGACTTCGCGGTCAAGCTGATTGACTGGACGTTTGGCGTAATGCTCGATCAACAAATCCAGCGCGCGCTGCCAACGCAGCACGCCGAGAACGAGTTCGTTGAGCAAGCCGTGGTCTTCGCGGGAAAGGGAATCGTATTGATCAGAAGCGAGCAGGTTGCTGGCATAGGCGTCTTCGTTGGCGACGCGCATCAGCACGTCGAAGGCTGCGCGACGCGCAGGCGCAACCGTAACCGCAAGCAAGGGCGTTTCGGGTTTCGGGCGTTCGTCATTAGTTTTAGGACGGCGGATTAGTCGTGCGGTTTTGTTCATCAAGTTTTGTTCAGCCTAGTTTTATTCCGACGGCTAGTTTTGCACCATTCAGAAAGTCGCGCGTCGGCATGATCTTTTTGCCAGCCGGTTGTATTTGCGTGATGCGTAAGAGCGAGCCTGCGCCACAGGCTACCACAAAGCTGTCTTTCACAACTTCAGTGACAACAGCAGGAGCTTCATTGGTCAGGGCAGATTCGATTTGTAACGCGACGAGTTCCAGCCGTAGTTCGCTCAACATTGTGTAACAACCCGGAAATGGCGTGAAGCCGCGTTGCCGCGCGGTGATTTGTTGCGCCGTCATCGTCCACTCAACTAAGCCGTCTTCGCGTTTCAACATCGGCGCGTGCGTCGCCAGCGCGTGGTCTTGCGGTTGCGGCTTGATCGTGTCGAGTCGTTCTAACGTATCCACCAACAGCGCCGCGCCGATTTCAGCCAGGCGCACCGTCAATTCAGCCGCAGTTTCATGCGCGCCAATCGGCGTCGCACCCATTTGCAACGTGTCGCCCGTATCCATCCCCACATCCATCTTCATGATCGTGACGCCGGTCTCGGTTTCGCCGTTCGCAATCGCCCAATTGATGGGAGCCGCGCCGCGATATTTGGGGAGCAGGGAAGAGTGTACGTTGATGCAACCGTGTTGCGGAGCCGCGAGCATCCAGTCGGGCAAGATACGTCCGTAAGCGGCAACAATGGCTGCGTCAGCCGATTGTAACAGCGGCTCAATCGCGGCGCGCGCTTCGGGCGTTTTGATTTTCGTCGGTTGATGAACCGTCAAGCCGTGCGCTTGCGCGACCACTTTCACCGGCGGAGGCGTGATGATTTGCTTGCGGCCTACGGGTTTGTCGGGTTGCGTGAAGACGGCGAGGATTTCATGCCCCGCCGCGATCAACTCTCGCAACGAAGGTACGGCAAACTCCGGCGTACCCATAAAAATCAGTTTCATAAATCCTCTTCACAATCATCTTCCGACAAAGGAACAATTTCCACTTCATCGAACATCGCCTGATAGCGTAACGCTTCGGCCACCGCCGCAGCCTTGCGCGCGGTCAGTTGATGATTGGGATCGCTGCTCGTGATGACAAATTCGCCTTCGCCATTTGGTTCGATTACCAACTGCCCTAACGCTACGCCGGGCGCGATCATCAGCGAGTCGAGTTGATGTATGCGAAAGCGTCCCGTTTGCTCAACCCAGTCTTCGATAAACGGATCGCGCAGCGCGTGCAAGGCTTCGTTTTCGCTGGCGTAACTGCCGGTGACAAGCAGGTAAAAGGCTTTTTCTTCGCGTCGTTTCACAGGTTCTCAAGTTTCGTCAGCCATTCGTTGAAATGCGAACACGCCGCTCGCATCTTTTCCAATCCGATTCTTTGTGCTGCACGCACCCCATCGCCTCGTTTTCGATAATTCGGCAGGAGTGTCTGGATTCGTTTTGACGGAGCGGTGATGGGCGAGTCGTTGATTTCTTCGGGAGTGGCAAATTTACTGCTGATGGTTTGCAGTGCTTCAGTTTGATCGTTTTCGGGAAACAGTCCGGCCAGCGTTGACGGTTCGGTGAATAACAACGCTTCAAATTCGTGAAGCAGCAAAAACGGGAGAAACTTCGGATGATTGATCTTTGCGGCAAACTCTTGCTCAAACAGTGTTACTCGGTCGTAACAAGACAGGTTCGCAGCAATGGATTGGGGCCGGAAATCGGCTGGCAGCCCATAAAAATCAATCATCGTCGTCACACAAGCGGCGTTCGTATCGCGCAGTAATAATCGAAGGTCGTTGGCTATTTTTCCAAAACTGCTAACTCCGCCCTTGAAATTTGGGCCGTCCGGGACGCGTTTCGTGGTAATGAGTTTCGGAATCGCTGCCACATTGAAACCCAACAAATGCGGAGTTAAGACAATTTTGACGAAGGCTTCTTCCGTATGCCCTTCGACCAGAATCAACAGCCGTTTCATCTCAAGGCCTCCCGCCAAAGATATTTTTCTCCCACAATTCGCCTAACGAGTACTCGTTGAGCCAGTCTGTGAGTTCCTCAGCATTGAGCCGGTTGAAGGTCGAGTTTCCGTTTTCACGATCTACTACAATGATGTCTTCTGGCTGGAACTGATTTACCAGCGAGACCGATTGCGTTGAAATCAGCACTTGTGTTTGGGTTGCAGCGCTTGCCAGCAGTTCCGCGAGCAGGTTAATGGCAGACGGGTGCAAACCGAGTTCGGGTTCATCAATAATCAGCAGCATCGGTAACTGCGGCTGTAACAACAACGCCGCTAGGCAGATAAAACGCAATGTTCCATCGGAAAAATAAGAAGCGTCACGATAAGCGTCCGACCTGCGCTCTTTCCATTCCAGCCTCATTTTACGATCGTTTTCCGGTAAAGGGTGCAACGCAAAGTCTCCGAAAAAAGGCGCTACCATCCGTACCGTTTCGACGATGTTTTGATAATGAAACGAATGATGGTTTTGCAGCAGATAAAGAAAAGCCGCCAAGTTGCTCGCGTCAGGTCGAAGAAATTGGTTGTCGCCGATGTCTCCAATTTGCTTAATACGTGAACTATCGCTTGTGTCGTCAAAGTGGTAGGGGCGAGATTTAGATAATTGTGTATAGACCTCAGCAAACGACTCCTGGTCTGCGGAATAGCTTTGATGGGAAGGAAACATAGCTCCATTAAGTGCTGGAGATAGTTCTAGGAAGTAGTTTTTCGTCTGACCATTTTCGCCAAACTGGAGGGATACTATACAGGTTGGGGTAGTTTTTTGCCCAAAATGAAGAATCGCATCTGTACCACCTGATCGAAGGGAATAGTTAAGGATTTGAAGTGAGGAGACTTGATACAGTAGTTCAAAGATCTTTAGAAAGTTCGACTTGCCCGCGCCGTTTGCACCGATCATCACGTTAAGTTGGCGCAACTCGAAGTCTTTTAACTCGCGGATGGATTTGAATCCGCTGACACTGATTCGTTCTAAGGTTCTCATCGTTTTTCTGCCTTTCTGTGAAGGCGAAACGATACCTGACCGCTGAGGCTTTCGCCAAGACGTGAATCGCACGATAAAAAAATGGCCTCAACGAGTGGTGCTTCGTTGAGGCCAGAGGCGCTGGATTGGTGTGTTGTGTGCGGTAGTAACTCGTGTGCGCGTTAGGCGTGTTCGTTCTTGACGGTGTAACCGAGCGCGCGTAATTCGGCTTTCAAACCCAAGGTGCGTCGCAAACCGGAAAGCACTGGCGCGGTGAAATTGTTCCAGTTGCTTTGCTCGTAAGCTTTCACCAAACCGGTTTTAACGACGGCGGTTTTTGTGCGTTCGTTAAGGGCGACGCGACCTTGTGCGATAGCTTTTTCCAAATGCGGAGAACGGGGATTGGCTCTCATGACGTTTATTCCTCATTGGTGGTGAAACTGATCGTAGGAACCAACAACTGTCCTTTGACCAGTCTCAGAGCTTTGTCTTTGAGCAAGAGCGGGGCTTGCGTAACCAAATCCTGCTCGCGCAATTCTTTATACTTGCCGTTTTTTTGCAGCAGCAAATACACCGTGCCATTGCTTGCGGGTTTAGGGCGCGCGATGGGTTTGGGCTTCGCGGGCTGCTTGTCTTCAGTGCTCATAACTTTCAATGTAAGAGGCGATTTCAGCAGTCGTTTAGAGGGATGCGCGGCGGCAGCGTCAACAGTTGCGTTTTGCTTCACTGGCAAGGGCAGGGTGACCGTTGCGGGTTGGTCATCCGAGCCGGAATGCTTTGCCAGAGGATGCGTGCGACTTTTTGCGCGGGCGGGAGACGCGAGCGTTTGCGGGTCAAAAGCTCGCCCTGTTTTCGCTGCCGCCGATTCCAGGCGCGATTGAATCGCGACCAGTCCGGGGTCGCCTGTCAAAGCCTTCTGCCAGTCCTTGCACTTGCTGCGGAACTTGCACGACCAGTAACAAACCTCTACGGCTTTCTGGCAACTGAATCTTTGACAGGCGATCTGCATAACTTGCTCCTTCGCAGGCTGCTAATCTGCGGGTAGGGCAGGTTACTAACCTGTCCTACCGAAGTCTGATTACTTGTGAACATCATCCTTGAATGAATAAACGTACCAGTTGGCGGTAACGGCACCTGTTTCATCACGTAACGTTTGGCATCCGCGCCATGCCACCAGATAACGCTTGCGTTGTTGCGCGGCGGCTTTGGGTAACGGCCCGGCTTCGATGCGCCAATGATTCAAGCCCTGAAACATTCGTTCCAGATAAAGCCGGTGTGATTCTGGGTCGGTCGTAATGCCAATGCGTGTTGCCATTGTGTTGCCTCGTCTTTTTGCCTACCCCTAAACATTGCAGGGGAATTAAAACGGAACGTCATCTTCTTCGATGCTGACCAAAGCCGGATTCGTCTTGCGCGGAGCCGCTTTGCTTTTGGCCTTGAGCGACATCACGGCGACTGGTTCTTTTTTGAGAGGCGTGCTGTAAGGCACGCTTGCAGTAGCTGCCGGAGCGTTTGCTTCGTTGCGTTGGCCTAAGAACTGCAAGTCGGTTGCGTTCACTTCCAGACTTGAGCGCGTATTGCCCTCGCGGTCAGTGTATTCCTCGACGCGCAAGCGGCCTTCGACATAAACCTGCCGCCCTTTGCTTAAGTACTCGTTTGCCAACTCGGCTTGGCGTCCCCAGACGGTGACGCGAAACCACGTAGTCAATTCTTCCTGTTCGCCCGTCGCGCCTTTTTTGCGCTCGGTCGTAGCCACCGAAAACTTGCACAGCGCCGTGCCTTGCGGCGTCGTCTTCAATTCGGGATCACGCCCTAAATAACCAACGATGGTGATTTTGTTGAATGACATTGCTTTCCTCCTGATGTGTTTGCGGAAGGCCGAATTGCCTTGCGCACTCATCACTAGCGGACTTTATTTGCGCGATGTGCGATTTGTTTTCGTGTTTCGTTGACGGGACGCAATATAGGCGGGGCGAAACTTTGTGTCAAGTGTGAAACGTAATTATTTTCAAGTTTTTTTGCGGAGCGGCTGAGGCGCTGAACAGTCGGGTGAAAAAAGGAAGGGCGGGAGGCTTTCATTGCAAAAGCTTCCCGCCCTTGATTCATTGGCTTGTTCGGATGATTAGTCCCATTCGCCGTATTTGACCTTCTTATCTATTTTCTTTTTGATCTTGTCGCGTTTGAGAAAACTGAGCTTTTTGAGGAAGTCGGTAAACAGTTTGCCGTAAAGATGATCTGTTTCGTGTAGAACACAGCGAGCGGCCAAGTCTTCGACATCCATCGTGAACTCTTTGCCGTTCACGTCGAAGGCCGTGACGGTCACGATGCGGGGGCGTTCGACTTGAAAGTAAATGTCAGGGAAACTCAAACAGCCTTCTTCGCCGACTTGCGTATCTTTGGTTTCGTTGATGGTTGGGTTGATAAATGCGATCCGCTGCGCGGGTTCTTTGCCGCCGCTGCAATCCATCACGAACAGTTTCAGCGATTGGCCGATTTGCGGAGCCGCGAGGCCTACGCCCTTTTCGGCGAGCATCGTCTCGAACATATTCTCGACCAGTTTGTTGAGCTTGCCATCAAATTCCGTCACGAGTTGGCCTTCTTTTTCCAACACCGGGTCACCGTATTTCACTATCTTCAAAATCATTCTGATTCAGCCTCTTTGGGAACTTCCTCTATGGTCTTTGGTTCTTCTTCTTCTTTTACAATCGCGGCGACTTTCACGCGCCGGTAAATTTCAGCAACCTTGACTTGCACCCCAATTGAAGCAAATGAAATTTCGTCTTGCAAATTGGTGTGCAAGCGTTGTTGCCACTCAGCCTCAGCGGCATCGCGGTAATAATGTTCAATTGCAACGCGGTCTTGATGAATCAACAGACACTCGCGCAAGTTCGACAGTTTCTTGTACTCCCCCATCTTTTCCTTGCGGTCAACGCGCTTAGTAGATTTTGAAAGCACCTCTGCGACCAAGATAGGATTACGTGCGATGTATTCGTCTTCGTCATCGGCTTTGTCGCAACTGACGAAAACATCGGGGTAATAAAACAGCGTCGGTCGAACCTCTAACAGCACGTCTCCGACAAAGGCTTCGCATTTGCCACCAGCGGGCAATTTGGTATTGAGCAAGGCGGCAAAGTCACCCGCAATGCGATTATGGTTTTTTGAACCACCGGCCATCGCATAAATTTCACCGTCAACATATTCGTGTTTGCTTTCGCTTTCGCGCTGAAACTTAAGATATTGAGTCACAGTCCAGTATTCGGTATCAGTACCCCTGCGTTCGGTGAATTCGTTTGGTGCCAGTTTTGCTTGTGGTTGTGCCATCTCAATACTCCAAAATCTGTTGTTGATAGCCTTCGAAATTCCGCCGCATCTCGCGCAGCGAATCGCCGCCGAATTTTTCGCGCATCGCTTTGGCTAAGACGATGGCGACCATCGCTTCGCCGATTACGCCTGCCGCCGGAACTGCCGTCACGTCTGAACGCTCGAAGTCGGCTTCCAGCACTTCTTTGGTTTCGATATGAACGCTCTTGAGCCGCTTGCGCAACGTAGCAATCGGCTTGAGATAACCGCGCACGCGCAATTCCTGCCCGTTGGTCATGCCGCCTTCGAGTCCGCCTGCGCGATTGCCGCTGCGTCCGAACGTGCGCGACGGCGCGTCGTAAGTGATTTCGTCATGCACTTGCGAACCGGGCATGGCGGCGTTGGCGACGCCTTCGCCCAGCTCTACGGCTTTGACGGCGTGGATTGACATGACGGCTTGCGCGAGTTGTCCGTCCAGCTTGCTCGACCAACTCGTATGCGAACCCAAACCCGCCGGACAGCCCTCCGCGACGACTTCAAAAATGCCGCCGAGCGTGTCGCCGTCTTCGCCGCCCGCTTTATCAATGCGCGCGATCATCGCGGCTTCGGCTTGCGGGTCGAGGCAGCGCAGCACGTCGTTGTCATAGAGCGCGCGAATCTGCTCGAAGCTCTCATCACTCGCCGCGCTTTTGATTTCACCCAGTTGAATGACGTGGCTGGCGAGTTGAATGCCTAACTCCGCCAGCAACTGTTTTGCCATGGCTCCTACGGCGACGCGCATCGTGGTCTCGCGCGCCGAAGCCCGTTCGAGAATGTCGCGCAAATCGCGCCGGTCATATTTCATGCCGCCTACGAGATCGGCGTGACCGGGGCGCGGACGAATCACCTTGCGGTCACGTTCGAGCGGCGCTTCGGGTTTGGTGACTGCCATGACTTCGCCCCAATTGCCTGCGTCGCGGTTCTCGACCATCAACGCAATCGGCCCACCCAGCGTTTCGCCGTGGCGGACTCCGGTGAGAATCTGCACGGTATCGGTTTCGATTTTCATGCGTCCGCCGCGTCCGTAACCTTGCTGCCGCCGCCACAATTCGTGATTGATAAAATCCAGACTGATGGGCAAGCCCGCTGGCAGCCCTTCGATCGTGGCGATGAGCGCGCGTCCGTGCGATTCGCCTGCGGTAGTAAACGTGAAATGCATCGTTGAGAAATCCGTGAAAGATGAATGATGAAGCGGTAAACCTGAGTATAGGCGGGTGGGCTGAGAGCGGCAACTTTAGGGCTTGAAGTAAAAGGCGGGTGAGTGCGACGAATCGCACTCACCCGAAATCATCGAGTTAGAAGTAATACTTTTTAGAAATAGTACTTCAGGCCGAACTGCATATTGCGCGGCCCGATTCCACCACGCATGCCGGTGATTTGCCCGAAGTTGGTGGCACCGAAAGCCAGTCCGCCGGGATCGGCGAACATGGGTGTATTGGTGGCATTCTGGGCTTCGAGACGAATCTCAAGCCGTTGGCCTTCACGCGTTCTGATACTCTTGAGCAAGGCGGCGTCCAGCGTCTTGATGCCGGGGCCACGATAGTTCAAGTTGCGCGGCGAGCTGCCCGGTACGTCAATGGCGGGTTGCGAGAATGCGGCGGGATTGAACCAGTTGTTGAGCCGATCCTGCACGCGACCCGAAGTGCTTGGGTTGCCGATCAGGTTCGGACGCTGCGTGCCGTCCCAAATGTTGCCGCCCGATTGCGTGACTTGCAGCGGCGCACCGCTTTGCATCAACGCCATTGCGCTGACATCCCAGCCGCCTGCCAGCCAATCCAGCGCGCGGTTCATGCCCGAAGCAAAGCGGCGGCCTTTGCCAATCGGCAACTCGTAAGTACCGCTGATGATGGCGCGATGCGCGATGTCGTGTGACGAAAGTGCGCGTTCACCGCGCAAGTCCCAGATGTTTTGAATGCTGGTCGAACCGCCGAGCCACGAAACGTTGCCCGAAGTGTGTGACACGTTATCAATCATCTTTGACCAGGTGTAATGCGTCAGCGCGGTCAAGCCCCGGCCAAAGCGTTTTTCCCATTTGGCCTGCAACGCGTGATAGTTGGAATCGCCGCGCGCCGGTTCCGCTGTTCCGACGCTGGTGCCGTCGAACTGCGGCATCGGGCGGAGTAAGCGGAAGGCTTGCACCGTACGTCCGCTGAGTTGCGAACGCGGATCGGTGATCTGCCCAAAGAAAGGATTCGCTACTTGCGCTTGCAACGCCGTGCGCCCGCGTGACCAATACTCTTGCGGCAACGGTGAAAGCGTCGTGACCGGCATGAACAGGTGTGTGCCGCGGCTGCCGGTGTAGTTGATTTCGACCACGGAGCCCATCGGTAATTCGCGTTGCAGCGAAAGATTCCACGAATGGTATTCGGGGTTCCGGTTATTCGAGGGCAGAATCGTGCCTACGCCAAAACCCAGCAGCGTCGCATCGCCTTGCGAACGACCGGGCGGCAGCAAGACGCCATCGGGGAACGGATTGTTGAGGCGGCGATTGAGCGTGGCGTTCGAGTTGGTCGTCCAAACGACCGGCGAGTTGATCGTGAATCCCGTGCCGGGTCGGCCAAACACGGTGGCACGCGAGAGTTGATAGAACAAACCGTAACCGCCGCGCACCGAAGTCTTCGGATTCACCGAGTAAGCGAAACCGATGCGCGGTTGCCAGTTATTCATGTCGGCTTTGAACGGCGAGCGGTTGTTGTCATCGTTGAATTTAATGACGCCGCGCGTGTCGAGACCCGTTGCGCGAACCGGTGATTGCGCTTCGAGGTCCCAATAACTGTAACGGTTTTCGAGTTCCCAGCGCGGTACGTCAAAATCGTAGCGCACGCCGAGATTGAGCGTCAGCCGACTGGTGATCTTCCAGTCATCCTGACCGTAAAAGCCCCAATAAGCTGAACGCGAAAAGGTCTTGGGTTCGATGTGGTATTCGCTGCCCGTTGCCCAGCCCAGCAACATCGTAGCGAGGCCGTTGCCTTCGGTGCCGCCGCAACTGTTGAGACCGCGGCAAGTGACGCCGCGTCCGAAGTTGAAGAGTCCCGAAGGATTGCCGGGTTGGTTGTAATCAAGCCGATTGTAACGGCGTTCGCCGCCAAACTTGGTGTTGTGCGCGCGCCAAACTTTCGTGAGGGCGGCAGACATGTGTTGAACGCCTTCCTGCCGATCCATGATCCAGTAAGCCTCAGTCCCGAATTGCTGGAAGCCGTCGGGCGCAAAGCGCGGGAAGACTCGATGGGTCGCGGCGTCTTTCATGTTGGCAGGCAAGCCGAGCGTGGTTACGTCAAAGCCGTATCCAACCAGCGGATCGCGGCCAAAATCGGAATAGGTGTAACCATAACGGGCGGTCATCAGCATGGTCGGGCTGAAAGTATGATTGATTTCAGCCACCATTGCGTGCGTGCGCGTCGCGTTTGGCCCGCCCGTCCAATAAGCCGGATTGTTGTCGCCGAACAAATTTGGATTGGTTCCGTTGCTGCGCACGTGGCTGTAACGGCCACTCGCCCGCGTTCTTTCGCTGAAGTTATGGTCCATCTTGATGTTCATCTGATGACCGTCGCTTGAATTGATGCCGTTGTTGAACCAGTTCAGGGTGTTGGTGAACTGCGTACCCGTCTGGTTAGGCAGCGGCACGAAACTAAGCGCCTTGAGCGCGATGGGATCCATCAGGTTCGTCGGGATTTTGTTGCCCGCGAACGGACGGCGCTCGATGGCTCCTGAGGCATTGGTGAACGTATCGAACGGGTTATAGACCGTCATCAATTGGCCGGTGGCGTTGAACGTTTGCGAGAAATCGCCCGCGCGTTGCAGCGCAGTCGGAACCGAAATGTTCGCGCTAGTCGGAGCTTGCTGCTTCGTATATTCGTGTCCGGCAAAGAAGAAGGTCTTGTTCTTATTGACTGGCCCACCAATGACACCGCCGTATTGATCGCGGCGGAAAGCAGGCAATGGACGCCCGGCGCGATTTGAAAA
>JANNUY010001023.1:0-1893 GCA_031414155.1 Acidobacteriota bacterium | reverse complement strand
CGGCGGCTTGCTAGTCGCCGCCGGTACGCCGCGAGAACTCATCAAGGCGAAAGATTCGATCACCGGTCAATACCTCGCGGGCAAACTCAAAATCGCCTTGCCTACGCAACGGCGCGCGACGAATGGCAACTTCGTAACAATCAAAGGCGCGACTGAACACAACCTCAAAGGTATTGACGCGAGCTTCCCGCTCGGCGTGCTGACGGTCGTCACAGGCGTATCCGGTTCGGGCAAATCCACTTTAGTCGAAGACATTTTGTATAAAGCGCTAGCGCGCAAAATCTATCGTTCCCTAGACGAACCCGGCGCGTACGCCGCCATCGAAGGCCTCGAACACATAGACAAAATCATAGAGATTGACCAATCGCCCATCGGACGCACGCCGCGCTCGAACCCGGCGACGTATACGGCTTTGTTCTCGCCGATTCGTGATCTCTATGCGATGTTGCCCGAAAGCCGCGAGCGCGGATACAAGCCCGGACGCTTCTCGTTCAACGTCAAAGGCGGACGCTGCGAAGCCTGTCAGGGCGACGGCATGAAATGCATCGAGATGAATTTTTTGCCGGACGTTTATGTCACTTGTGAAGTCTGTCGCGGTCAGCGTTATAACCGCGAAACGCTCGACGTGCGTTATCAGGGCAAGAGCATCGCCGAATTGCTCGACACGACGGTCGAAGACGCGCTCGCGCTGCTCGAAAATCATCCTTCGATCAAAAAGATTCTGGCGACGCTGAATGAAGTGGGCTTGGGTTACATCAAGCTGGGGCAGAGTTCGACAACGCTCTCAGGCGGCGAAGCGCAACGCATCAAGCTGGCGAAAGAATTATCCAAACGCGCTACGGGACGAACGATTTATATTTTGGATGAGCCTACGACGGGGCTGCACTTTGAAGACGTACGCAAGCTGCTCGACGTGCTGCAGCGTCTCGTAGATGTAGGCAACACCGTCATCATCATCGAACACAATTTGGACGTAATTAAATCTGCCGACTGGCTGATTGACCTCGGCCCCGAAGGCGGCGCAGGCGGCGGACATATCGTGGCAACGGGTACGCCGGAGCAGGTGGCGAAGAATAAGAAGTCGTATACGGGGCAGGCACTCGCTCCGCTATTGAGCAAAAGCAAACAGTAGCGAATTGCTAGAGCTTTCAAGGAAACGACCTGCTGCGGAAAGCGAGTTTTCGTGCAACTCCTTCACGAGCGACGCCAGAGGTTCGACCACTTCGCCAGCGGCGATTTTGTTAGCGAGGCTGTCGGGCAGGGCGCGGATTTTGGACATTGAGAATGCTTCTTACTTTTTCTGAAACGGTACGCTCAGATGCGACGATTCTGTTCAAAGGTTTGGTTGGTCGTGGCGACTTTTTGTTAATGGTTGGTGGTACGTTTTATTGGACAGCAACACCATCTGCGCAGCGTAGTGGCAGTTGAATTTAGGCGTGTTTGACTTCTATTTGATCGGTGGAGGCCAGAATGACAAAGAGCCTTTCGTAAAGTTACCGGAGAATTTAATCAGGCGCTTAGTAGTGCTTTTACTAAACACCGCGTCATTCTCAAGGTAGTCATTTTGGGTATGTACAATTTCAGCAGACACGGTTTTACCAGAAATAATAATTGTTTTTTCAACTACTATTTCTCGACTGCCAGCCTTATTCTTGTAATAAATTCTGCATTTAGATGAAAAAGTTGAGCTGTTAATTTTTGTAAGGCTTGTTTTACACTTATAGAATTCTTTTTCTTCAGGTGTGCCTACCTCATCTGCGTCAGAATACCCATATGGAAAGAAAATCTTTGTGTAACCATCTATGCTCTTTCCAAGTTGCATCTCTCCTGTGCCTGTGCCTCGAGGCTTATCTTGAGAATGTATTGTGGTTTTCCCAGTTCTGGTTGTTGATG